>JAZQLL010000163.1:0-10865 GCA_045542675.1 Oscillospiraceae bacterium | reverse complement strand
GAACAAAAATTACGGCGAAGCCTAGTGGCTTCACGGTTTTTTTATTCGGCAATTGTTACAAATGACTTTTTAACCATTTGTTCAATGTCACGAATATTTATATAAATCCATAGAAATGCTTGAAATGGTGCGGTCTTAAATAGTATAATAAATATAAGATATTGTATTTATATACTGTCGTTTTATTAAAGAGAGGAACCCTGTATGGAAGGAAATATTACAGTAAATAAAAAATATCATAATAAGGTCGCTGTGGCTATGTATCATCTCGATCCTCGCTGGTGCTCCTTTGAGGATTTTGACAAGTTTTCGGATTTGGGAATTGTAAATGCACACCGCTGCTCGCTTGATGGCGGCTGCGGAACTACCACCTCGCTTTATATGGCACAGAGAGCTGCAGAAAAGGGAACACAGTTCTGGATCGGCGCCGATGCTTTTTTTGGTAGAAAACAGACTCTTTCGGAATATATGGCACAAACCGATGTTTTTGTCAAGAAACTTAAAGATGAGGGTATTTGGGATGCAGCAGTCGGATTCCAGTGGGATGAGCCGCTTTTAAAACTTGATCATAGTAACAAAGACTTCTACGATATGACCAAGGCTCTCTATGAAGAGTATGGAAAGAGAATTTTCCCCGTATTTTCTCTTCAGGAACTTGTCGGATTTAAAGGCAATGAAGAGGATAATGATGGTATACGCATCCTTCACAAAGAGGACACCCCGTTTATAACGGATGTCGGATTTGATGTTTACGGTTATGATTTCCGTGAGCCTAATGAAAGACTTGCCGCCCGCCTCAATCAGCTCGGTGTTCAGTTTGGTGAAGAGTTTAAAGACGGTGAGGCACTCTATAGATATTACACCAAGAGAATGCTTGACCTTATGGCAAATGATAAGGCAAATATCTGGTACTTCCCCTGTGCGTACACCTGCGGAAATGCTTCCGGTGGTGTTACCGATGAGGACTTCTGTATCGCACATATGCAAGGTATGAAAAAACTTCTTTTAGAGCATGAGCATCCCGGCGGATTGTTTATGTATACTTTTAAGAGCTGGCGTAATACCCATCGCGCTCTCGACTACCACTTAAATGAAAATAACCCTCAGCGTTGGGATAGATTTGAGGCATGCTGTAAAGAAATATTTAATGAGCTTTCTCAAATAGACCTCAAATAAAAAGCGACCTAAACCGTCGCGTAATCAATTTGTCTTAAAAAAAATACAAAAATGCCCTAATTATTGGATAATTTGCTTACTTATGTCCGAACTTTCGGTTGAAGTAACGCAAAAATTATATTATAATTTGTATGAAAGGGGAAATGAAAATGAATAAAACATTAAAAATCCTTGCTTTAATGCTCGCAACCTTAGTTGTGCTTGGAATGTTCGCAGGTTGTAAACCTAAGAAAACACAGGGTAGTTCTTCGGTGGCTACTCAGAGCGAAGTTGCTGGTAACAACGAGAGCGACAGTAAAACCGAGTCCGGCGTTGCAAGCGTTGACACCAACAGTGATACCGAGAGTAAAACTTCAAGCAAAAATGACGGTTCGGGTAAACCTAACAGAGAACTTGACATTAACAAGACAGGTTGGCCCATTGTTAATAAGCCCATAACCTTTACAATTATGGGACAAACAAGTGCCAATATGGGCGATCCCGCAAAGATGAGCATGTTCTCTTATATGGCGAAGAAAACAAACATATCCATAAAATATGTTCCCATTCAGGAGAATAACATCCGTGAGAGAAAAACTCTTGCGCTTCAGTCGGGTGACCTTCCCGATGCATTTGCATTTACATACAACACCTTTACTGACTATGAGCAGCAGAAGTATGCAAGTGAAGGCGCTTTTATAAATATAATGGATGACCTTAAGACTTACGCTCCTCATATTTATAAAGAGCTTGAGGAATATCCTATTCAGAAAGCTCTCAACGTAACAGAGAATGGCGAACTTTATACCATTCCCAATAAGACCACAGTTAATGAAACTTCTGGTCTTGACCACTTCTTAAACATCAATAAGACTTGGCTCGATAACTTGGGTCTCGATATTCCCAAAACTACAACAGAGTTCCTCGAGGTTATGAGAGAATTCCGTGATGGTGACCCCAACGGTAACAACGAGAAGGATGAAATTCCTTTCGGTACATTTGGCTGGAGCGCACACTTCATTCTTTCTTTCTGGGGATCACGTGTCGGTACCGGAAATATGGATGTTGATAACAATTACAAAGCTTTTTACCCCTTGGATACTCCCAATGCTAAGGCAGCAGCTCAGTTCTGGTACGACTTCGTTCAGGAAGACGGACTTATGGACATCACAATTCCCGGCAAAAACGCTTCGGGTGGTTACACAGAGTGGCGTTCACACATCAACACCGGTAAAGTAGGTTGCTTCTGGTGGTCACAGCTTTCGGTATCAAATGGCTTCCCCCAGGAACTTCTCGATGATTATGTTGCAATTGAGTTCCCGACTGCAAACTTCAAGAACAGTGCACTTAATCTTCCTAAGTCAGTTAATCCCTACAACTATCTTACCCACCGCGGTAAAGTTATCGTAACAAAGGCTTGTAAGAACGTGCCTGCACTTCTCAGATACTTTGATTACCTCTATACCGATGAGGGTATCATGGTAGGTAACTATGGCGATCCTTCAAATGGACTTTACAAGCAGCTTAAAGACGGTAACTATGAGCTTACCGAAAAGGGTAAAGTACCTAATGCAAACTATAAGGAAGCTATTACCTGGCACATGGCTCTTCCCGATACAGGCGCAATGGAGAAAAATATTCTCAATGATTTTGTGACTAAGGGTAATGAGAAATGGGTAAAATATAGAGATGCTGCACAAGCAACCTATAAAGAAGCTAATAAAAAGAACCCCAAAATTCGTTTCACCGAGCTTCAGCTTACTGCAAACGAAGTAGTTAAACTTAGAAAGTATAGTAGCGAGTTCAATACTACTGCTGCAGCAGGTAGACTTGCTGGATACGTAACCTCTAAGACTAATGCTATTGAGAAGTGGGTAACTGATTCTAACAACCTTGAAGCTAAGGGACTTAGCGGATATATTGCTCTCTATCAGGGCGTTGTTAATAGAAACAAACAGTATCTCAAACCTAACGTATAAGATTTATGAAAAAGCAGAGCCTTTTGGCTCTGCTTTTTTATTTTTAGCACAATTTTTGTTTTTTCATCACCCTTATGTCCGATTTTTCGGAATTTACATAAAAATATTGACTTATCTATAAAAATATTGTATAATTGCAGCACATGGAATGTTATGCCATGCCGCGGATTTCGTGGTGTATGATTATGGGGGTAAAATTCGCGGAGGATAACATTCTGTACATAAGCAAAAATTATAAAACAAGTTAAAAAAGGAGAAAATGAGTATGAGTAAAACACTAAAGGTATTAGCTTTTGCGCTTGTTACTCTTCTCGCACTTGGAATCTTTGCCGGATGTAAGCCTCAGGAATCAACCGGCAACTCTTCTGTTTCAACACAGAGTGAGATTACAGATAGCAATAAAAATGATGGCGGAGACGAAAATGTGTCCGAAATTGCAGGCGGCGAGAATGATGGCACTGGCGACACCAGTAGCCAGACCTCAGGTTCCGGTGACAAAGTCAACAACAAGAAACTTGTTGTTAATAAGACCGGTTGGCCTATCACCAACAAAAAAGTAACCTTTGAAATCATGGGTAGAGCATCTGCAAACGCTGTAGACCCTGGCAAGATGGATATGTTCACCTATATGGAGAAGAACACCAACGTTGCCATTAAGTACATTCCTATCAATGAGAATAACATCCGTGAGAGAAAAACTCTCGCGCTCCAGTCGGGTGACATCCCTGCTGCATTCACTTTTGCTCACAATACTTTTACGGATTTTGAGCTTGATAAGTATTCTCGTGAGGGTGCATTTGTAGATCTTAGTAAGTACATAAAGGACTACGCTCCTACAATATATGCTGATATGGAGAAGAATCCCGTACAAAAGGCACTTAACTACATGTCTGATGGAAAGCTTTACACCCTCCCCTCCAAAACAAACCGTTCAGACTACACTAACTATGACCACTTCCTCGTAATTAACAAGTCTTGGCTCGGTGCTCTTGGACTTGATATTCCTAAGACAATGACCGAGTTTCTTGATACAATGAGAGAGTTCCGCGACGGTGACCCCAACGGTAACAACGAGAAGGATGAGATACCATTTGGCCAGTGGAACTGGGGTGCAAATATGATTCTCCAATCCTGGGGATGTCATATAGGCGCAGGTAACCTTGGTATTGACAACAACTACAAGGTATACTTCCCCTTAACATCTGCTAACGCTAAGGCTGCTTGTCAGTTCTGGTACGACTTCGTTCAGGAAGACGGACTTATGGACACCAGCGTTACAGGTATGAACGCATCTGGTAGCTGGACTGAGTGGCAGACACATATCAGAACAGGTAACGTAGGATGCTTCCAGTGGTCCTACCTCTCTCCCGACAGATTCCCCATTGATCTCCTTGAGGATTTTGTTGCTATGCCTGTTCCTACAGCAAACTTCAGCAACTCTTCACTCAAACTTCCTAAGGCAGTTAACCCCTATAACTCTATCCCCACTCGTGGAAAGATCATTTTTACAAAGGCTTGTTCCAGCGTTCCCGCACTCCTCAGATACTTCGATTATCTCTACACAGATGACGGTATCATGGTAGGTAACTATGGCGATCCTTCAAATGGTCTTTATACTAAACTTAAGAACGGTAACTACAAACTTTCAGCAAAAGGCGAGGAATCGTTTGCTGGTCTTAAGCACGCTCCCGGTTGGCTTATGGGTCTTCCTGAGGCAACTGCTATGATCGACATCAAGATTGAAGATTCCGTAAAGGCAGAAACAAAGAGACACACTGATTGGGTAAATAAGACCAAGGCTATGTATAAGAAGGCTAACCAGGATAACCCTGCACTTCGTATGCCTTCACTTATGCTTACTTCTGAAGAAATCGTTAAGCTCAGAAAGTTCTCTGATGATTTCCCCTCATCCGATACTGCCGGACTTATGTCCTTCTACGTAGACTCTAAGAAAAACGACCTTGAGAACTGGGTATCAAATGTTAACGCACTTGAAGCTAAGGGCCTTAGCGGATATGTTGCACTTTATCAGAACGTTGTTAACAGAAACAAGGAACACATTAAACCCTGGGCATAAATAAATAACTTGTTTTATTAAGCAAAAAACGAAACGAGCAGCCAAACGGCTGCTCGTTTTTTTATCTAAAAGGCGTATCTTTTGTCTTTTTGCACGATTTTTTTCTCTTTTGAAACAGCGTTTTTTCTCCATTTAAAAATAGGTAACATATTACTAAAAAATACCTAACTTTTTTGGTGAAAAATTACAAAATATCCTTTACTTTTTGGCGGTTTGGTGCTATAATCGATAATAAGGCAAAGTCTGCTTTTTCGCGGGAATAAAATGTGCAAACTGCACAATTTAAACCTCGAAAACTTATGCAAATAGCCTATATTTTAAGGTGTTTGACAGAATGTTTGAGGATGGAAAAATATACCGCGTGTTATGGCAGTTAAATTGTCGGCGTTTTTAGGCTCATTCGCCGTAAAAAACGTATGCACAAATCTGTTTCAATCCGCTCACGCAACGATGCATATTGCGTGAACATTGAAATGAGAGCCGCAACTTGCTTTTCTGAATGCAGAGACAGTTAGAGCGAAATCAGATGATTTCTGGGCAGAGGCCCGAGTGCTTTAACGGACAATGCATAGAAAAGAAACCTGAAAAGAGTTCGAGAAGACCATTGCGGCAACAAAAATCTCTCGCTTGGCGGGATGTTAAGAAAGGGCAGATGGCTTTTTCTGAAAGGTGCCTCTAGGCACAGAACGTATTTTTCTTTCTTTACGGGCCGCGGATCGGCTCGCTGTCCCAGAGGGGAAGCAGGGGAAAGAAAAAAGTTGTCGGAGCGTCGGCAATCGCTTTTTGCAAGATCCGAGCAGAGAGCAAAATACACACTATCACTCAAAGGCAACTAGCCTTTGGTGGAATGGGGATTAATATGAAGCAAAGAAAGAA
The DNA here is from genome assembly GCA_045542675.1 of Oscillospiraceae bacterium. GTDB lineage: Bacteria > Bacillota > Clostridia > Oscillospirales > Ruminococcaceae > SIG578. The sequence continues at coordinate 4,778 of JAZQLL010000163.1, read as the reverse complement.
AACATCGGTATTAACAAAAACAATATCCGTGGCGTTAGCGGCTATGTTTTTGCTTTCTTCCGGAGCTAGCGTATTTGCCAGTGGTGGCATTGCGCAAACAGAAACACCTGAGAGCCCCGGAAAAACTTTTGCCGAAGACATTAACTTTCAAGAGCAGGTAAAACTTGATGATGTGTTGTACAACAACCATTATTTCACCGATTACCTCACCGAGACCAAGAATAAGTTCAGTGACGTTACTGGCGATACCAAGGTTATAGTTAATGTTAACGGATTTTCGGCTTTCGAGGGTACAGCACCCGAAACAAAATCTCTCGAAGGAAAGGATAATGTGCTCTATATCAGCAACGATAATGAGAGCGTGTCCTGGGAGATTAATGTAGAAACAGCCGGATATTATGAAATAATTACAGAGTATCTTCCCGTTGATGGTAACGGACTTCCCGTTACAAGAGGACTGCTTGTCGACGGTGAGTATCTGTATGACGAACTTGTTAACTTAAAGCTCGTTCGTCACTGGGTAGATTCAGAAGATCCCAGAGTAAACAATCTTGGTGATGAGGTACGCCCCTCGCAACAGGAAAATCAGGAATGGACAACAACCCGCATCTTTGATGCGCAGGGTGAGTATGCGCAGGCTCTTAAAGTAGGCCTCACCGCAGGCAAACACACCATCACCTTAAAATATGTTGACCAGCCTCTTGCAATAGCTTCTCTTGAGTTTATTGCACCCACAAAAGTACTTCCTTATAAGGATGTTTTAGCTCAGTACAAGGCAAACGGATATAAAACTTCCACCAAGCCTATTCGTATTGAGGCAGAGGATAAGGCAAATATCGCTTATAAGAGTGACTCGGGTATCACCCTTTCATCTTCAAGTGACCCGACCGTTACCCCCGCTGGTATAACCCATAAGGTATATAATGGTATCGGTTCAACAGGTTGGGGTAAAGGTAACCAGGAAATCAGTTGGAAAATTAACGTAGAAGAGGCAGGCCTTTATAAGATTGCAACCAGAGTCTACCAGGCTTATGGTAACGGTCTTGCGTCTACCCGTCAAATTAAGATCGACGGCGAGGTTCCCTTCGAGGAGTTTAATGAGTACATATTTGATTATGATAATGATTATAGAACAGAGGTTCTCTGTGACGACGAGGAGAATCCGTACTATATTTATCTCACTGAAGGCGAGCATACCATTGAGATGCGCGTTGTAATGGGAGAGATGACCGAGGTTATTCACCTTGTAACCGACGTAACATCTAAGCTTTCCAATGCAATTCGTAACATCACAATGCTTACCGGTCAAACCCCCGACTTAAACTATGACTATCGTCTTGATCGTCAGATCCCTTCGCTCCTCGGCGATCTTCGGGAAATTGCTGATAAACTCGATGAGTGTAACGAAAGAATTGCCTCGTTTACTCCTAAAAAGACTCCTATTCAGAACAACTTTGAGATGAATATCGAGCTTATTGAGAAAATGATTAAGAGACCCTCTAAGATTCCCGCAAACCTTGCAGAAATGAGTTCATCTCTTACAAATATCGGTACCTGGCTTAATGATATTAAATCACAGAGCCTTGCGATCGACTACATAAGCTTTGTTCCTGTAGATGAGGAAGTAAAAAATGCCAAAAAGAGCTTCTTTGATACAGTCTATGCTCTCTTTGCAAACTTCTTCCTCTCATATAAAAAGGACTATAGCGCAATCGGATTTACAGGCGATGGCTTTGAGGATTATGAAACTATTGAGGTTTGGGTAAGCCGTGGTAAAGAGTGGTGCGAGATCCTTAAGGATATGATCGATAGCCAGTTTGCCGCGAAGCATGGTATCAACGTTGAGATCAACGTTCTTCCCACAAACTCACTCACCGGTGGTAGTAGCCCGCTTCTGCTTTCAATCAATGCAGGAACCGAGCCCGATGTTGTAATCGGTATCGCTCCCGATATTCCGGTTGAGTATGCCATCCGTGGCGCTATGCTTGACCTTAAAGAGTTTAAAGACTTCCCCGAAGTTAAGGATAGATTCCTTGATGGTTGCTTTACCCCCATCACCTATGAGGGCGGAACCTACGCTCTTCCCGAAAATATGGGCTTTACAGCAATGTTCTATCGTACTGATATATTTAAGCAGTTAGACCTTAAGACTCCTGACACTTGGGATGATGTTCGCTATGAACTTCTTCCTCAACTTTATCAGTACAGTATGGAATTCTATGTGCCCAGCCTTGCGCCGACATGGATGATATTCCAGAATCAAGGTAAGTACTATACTGAAACCGGATATTCAAGTTTGCTTGACTCTCCCAACACCATGAAGGGAATGGAAGCATACGTTGAACTCTATACAGACTACGGTGTTCCCGTAAATGCAAACTTCCTCAACCGTTTCCGTTCAGGCGAAATGCCCATCGGTATCGGTTCTATGGATCTTTACCTACAGCTTATCTATGCAGCTCCCGAACTTACCGGTAAGTGGGAAATGGTTCCCATTCCTGGAACAGTTCAAGCGGATGGAAGCATTGATAGAACTATAGGTGGCGTTCTTGGAACATGTATTTCAATTCTTTCAACAACCGAGCATAAAGAAGCTTCTTGGGAGTTTATTAAGTGGTATACAGATACCGAAACCCAGGTAGCATACGGTAGACAAATCGAGTCCACCCTCGGAACTCAGGCGCGTTGGGCAACGGCAAATGTAGAGGCCTTTAAGCGTCTTCCCTGGAGTAGAGACGAGATCAAAGTTATCGAACAGGCTTGGGAATGGGTTGAGGGTGTGCCCGCAGTTCTCGGCGGATACTACACCACCAGAAACCTTACAAACGCATTTAACCGCTGTGTAATCAACGGACAGAGCGTCCGTGAGTCGATGGAAGAAGCTGCTGAAGCTGTTAATATCGAGCTCAAGAGAAAACAGGAAATGTATGGCGTCAACCCCGAAGGATTAAAGTAAAAACGTAAGTAAGTTTATATGGAGGTCAATATGGCTACACAAACAATAGCTGCAAAAGCTTCCAAAAAACGTGTTCGTAAAGAGAAAAGGAGAGCAACAGGCGTTCGCTCAACCAGTGGTGTTATAACCGCGATTCTCTTCTTCCTTCCGTTTTTGGTGCTGTTTTGCGCTTTTACAATCGGTCCGGTTGTTCAGTCGGCATACTTCAGCCTTACTAACTATGACCTGATTCAAGAACCGGGCTTCGTCGGTCTGAATAACTATAAGACATTGTTTCTTGACGATGAGCTTTTCATGACCGCGTTTAAAAATACCCTTTATTTTGCACTTATTTCCGGCCCCGTAGGATACATTATGTCCTTCGTTATGGCTTGGGTGCTCAATGACTTAAAGGGAAGAAATGTTTATGCCCTCGCATTCTACGCTCCTTCAATTACGAGCGGAACTGCAATGGCAGTTGTATGGGGATATTTCTTCTCTCCCGACCGTTATGGTCTTATCAACAACGTTCTCATAAATCTTGGAATTATCAGTAGTCCTATCCTTTGGACCAGTAACTCGGCAACCATCCTTCCTTGCTGTATCTTGATTCAGATCTGGATGAGTATGGGTACCGGATTCCTCGTATTTATGGCAGGACTTCAGAACCAGAATAGAGAGCTTATTGAGGCGGGTTCGCTCGACGGCATCAAGAGCCGTTTCCAGGAACTTTACTATATAACTCTCCCGCAGATGAAGCCTCAGCTTCTCTTCGGCGCCGTAAACACAATTTCAACATCATTCGGCGTATTTAGTGTTATCAGTGCATTTGCCGGTCACCCCACACCGAACTATGCAGGTCACACCCTTATTGCTCACCTGTACGACTACGCTTTCGTAAAATTTGAGATGGGTTATGCGTCAGCAATAGCGGTTGTCCTGTTTGTAATCACATTCTCAGTCGGTAAACTGTGTATGTGGATGCTTACAGAAAAAGACTAACCGAAAAAACTCAAATCAAAATTTATTAAGAAAGGAAAGTTGCAGATATGGCAATGGTAAGAAAAGGCCTGCACTTAAAGTTTGGTAAAAAACAGGTGCAGATTTCAGCAAGTCGTGTGCTGCTTTACTTATTTGTAACAGCCCTCGTTTGCTTTACGGCTATGCCGCTTATATACGTAATCGTAACCGCATTTAAACCTATCGATGAACTTTTAAAGTTCCCCCCACAGTTCTTTGTAAGAAACCCAACCGGACATAACTTTAGAGACCTTGTTCTTGCGGTAGGTAGTTCAAGCGTTCCCTTCCTCAGAAACATTGCAAATAGCCTTATGGTAACTGTTTGTACAGTTCTTGGCGCTGTAATTGTTTCCTCGATGGGTGCTTATGCAATGGCAAAAATGGACCTTCCCTTTAAGGGACTTATATTCTCCATTATTCTTGCCGCACTTATGTTCCCTGCAGAAGTTACCACAATTCCTAACTACCTTATAGTTAAGAGCTGGGGTATGCTTGATACATATCTTGCCCTCATAGTTCCTAAGCTCGGCGGCGCATTTAACTTCTTCCTTATGAAGCAGTTCTGCGAGCAGATTCCCACCTCGCTTCTCGAGGCGGCTCGAATCGACGGTGCTAATGAGCTTAAGATATTCACAAGAATAGTATTCCCGTTCCTTGCTCCCGCATGGGCAACACTCGTTGTGTTCTGCTTCGTGTCGGTTTGGAACGATGCTACAGGTCCCCTCATTTACATCACCAATGAAGCTATGAGAACCCTCCCGATAGCAATTCAGGCAATCGGAGGAAGCCTTGCCCGTGCAGGTGCAATGGCGGCCGGAACTCT
>JAZQLL010000162.1:0-5341 GCA_045542675.1 Oscillospiraceae bacterium | reverse complement strand
TGTGAAAAGGTAGTAACCTTCTTTTTTATTGATACACCAAAAGAAAATAAGACCTATAACTATGAAAATTGTTTCCTCACCTAAATGGGTGATAAGTGAAAAGAAAACATCACCAATGGGAGTTCTTATTGATTCAAGCAGTTTTAAAAATTCCATTTCGACCTCCAACCTAATTTGTGTTATATAATTATAACACACTTTGTCAAGCAATACTACTTATACACTGCGTTGACTACAAACGGTTTTATCACCAAAGACGGTATCACCATTAACCTTAATTCGCCTAAGGCGCTGCAAACCATTGTCGGCCACGAAATAAGCCACGTGCTTGAAGGCACCGAGCTTTACGGCTCCCTGCAAAGCGAGCTTAAAAGCTATTTGGGAGATGCCGAGTATAATAAGCGCCTTGCGGCTATAAAAGAAACCTACAAGGATATTTACAAGGGCGAGGATGCCGAAACAAAGTTTGAGCAGGAGCTCACTGCTGATTTAGTTGGCGACCTTTTGTTTACCGATAAGAACTTTGTAAGCAGACTATACAGCGGCAACCGAAATCTTTTCCAAAAGATATTTGATGAGGTTAAATACCTCTGCCGAGTTGCCACTGCAGGCAGTAAGCAAGCCCGCCAACTTGAAAAGATAAAGCACACCTTTGAGGAAGTCTATAAAGAGGGCGCAAAGGCACAAAAAAACACCGCCCAAGAGGACGGTGTGAGGTACAGTTTAGTGGGTAGAACTGCGGACGGCACAGGAATTTATAAAACAAATTATCCTAAAAATACTCCAAAGGCAGTTAAGCAAGCTGATTTGATTTCACTTGTCCAGAATGTTTGGAGTAACAACCCTATAATCCTTGATATAGTTCAGGATGGGAAAACAAAGAAAATCGAAGCAAAATTTAATCCTGACTTAAGTGAAAGATCGGATTTATCTAAAATCGCCTTTGGCAATCGAAAGGGCAATGCTTCTGATCAGAGAATGACACTTGATTTATCAAGCGATTTATACCAAATTGCAGCAGATTCAAAATACTTATACAGTAAAGAGGCAATGCCAAAACCAAATAATCCTGCACATGATGGTGTTACCCAATATCATTATTTTCTCACCAATCTTGTTTACCAGGATAACGATAATAACTATATTCCTTGCCATATGAATATTGATGTTAAACAAAATTCTGATGGAAATTGGTTTTATTCATTTGGAATAGAAAAAGGAAGTGCCCCGCAGACTTTACTTGCTGCGGTTACCGAGAACTCGGCAACACTTCCTACTGATAGTATATCCAATTCTAACGAAAAAGTCAACAAAAAACTTTCACTTTCCTCCGAAACCGATAACATTACGCCGGTAGAAGAGGGAGCAAAGGTACAAAAAAACACCGCCCAAGAGGACGGCGAGGTGCGTTGGTCTATTTCATCAAATCTCAGCAGCGATATTGATAGTGTCTTGGATGGGACATTTGATGCTTCTAAGAACGAGGTGTATCTTGGAGAAACATCCAATTTTTTAACTGACGTTATCGGAGCGAAAAGCCTATCACTTTACATGCCTGCTTCAAAGGTGTATTCTTCAATATTAACAGAAGAAGAGTATAATAAAGCTCCTCATTATGTTAAGCAAGATAATTATCACGGAATTGGCAAAGAGGACTTTATGGATATCCTCGAAAAATCGGAAACCCCTATTGCTGCGTTTGCATCCCGTTCTGATGAAAAAGGAAATAAGAGGCAAAATAGAATAGTTTTGGTTACGGATAAGCTTTTGACTGACAAGCAAACAGGAAAAACAGGGTATGCTGTGGTTGTAGAAGAGGTAGACTCTACTGCATTAAGTAAAGGTAAAAGGATAAAAGCCAATAAAACTATCACTGTATATCCAAGAACGCAGCTCAATTCAGATATTACAGAGGCAATGGCCGACGGAAGAATCCTCGATATAACAAAAAAAGGAGAACAGCTTCTTGCTGGGGTACGAGGGTCCAATCCCCAAGCAGCCATACAAGAAACTATTCTCAAGAAGAATATAGCAAACTTTTGGGCAAATGTCAAGTGGGGAAAAGAAAAAAATAAGACCGTTTCTTCCGCGGGTTCATCTGGGTTTTCCACAATGAAAGATGCACTACAAAAAGCCGGCTATATTGACCAAAACGGTCATATACAGAATATGCAAAAAAACAGAAGAAATTCACTCTCTGCTGAAAACGAGAATACTGCCCCGGTAAAAGATGGTATCTACGGCAAAGACGTTTTGCTGGATGACCTACCGATAAGGCAAACTGTTTCCAAAACGGAAACGGTTGACGACGCTGTTGGTGATATCCCCATTAGAAGCGATATTAAGCCGAACAAGAACGAAGCCGAAAGTGCTAACGGTATAGATGATTTGCCCATAGCGGACAAATATGTTTCTACCCGGGATAAGTACGAGAGGAAGCTCAATAGCTATCGTACAAGCATCAGCGCCAATGAGCGAAATAAAGCTAATTCTTACGAGAGCTTTAACGAGGCTATTGAGAAATCGAACCTAAAATCGCCTGCCGTATTCGGCAGGCGATTTTTTAATCTCTTAAATACAAATCCCTGGTGTAAACCTTGTCCATAACATCGCTGATTTCTTCGTTATATCTATTAACCAGAATAACATCTGAAATCTTTTTAAATTCATCCAAATCGCGTATTACGCGGCTGTTATAGAAGAGGTCTTCTTTGAGTGTCGGCTCGTAGATAACAACCTCGATGCCTTCGGCTTTAATGCGCTTCATAACACCCTGAATGGCGCTCTGACGGAAGTTATCACTGCCTGACTTCATTGTAAGGCGGTAAACCCCCACAACCTTCGGATTTTTCTCAATAATCCTGTTAGCAATGAAATCTTTTCTCGTTCTGTTTGCCTCAACTATCGCACCGATAATGTTGTTAGGTACATTTTCGTAGTTAGCAAGAAGCTGCTTGGTGTCTTTAGGCAGACAGTAACCGCCATATCCAAACGACGGATTGTTGTAGTGATTTCCGATTCGGGGATCCAGGCAAACACCCTCAATTATTTGCTTTGTGTCAAGCCCCTTTGTCTCAGCATATGTATCAAGCTCATTAAAATATGCGACGCGAAGGGCAAGATAGGTGTTGGCAAAAAGTTTGATTGCCTCTGCCTCGGTAAGTGAGGGGAAGAGGACATCAATATTTTCCTTAAGTGCACCGTCTGCAAGGAGTTTTGCAAAGGTAATAGCGTTCTTTTTCATTTCGGGCGCGTCTTTGGGATAACCCACAATAATTCTGGAAGGGTAGAGGTTATCGTAAAGCGCGTGACCCTCTCTTAAAAATTCGGGTGAGAACAGGATTCTGTTGTAACCGTATTTCTTTATGATACTCTCGGTATAACCTACGGGAATGGTTGATTTTATTACAATGATTCCACTATCGTTAACCTTTAAAACCTCTTCAATAACCTTTTCAACCGAAGAGGTATCAAAGAAATTCATATTTGAGTCGTAATTAGTGGGGGTGGAAATTATGATATAATCTGCATCTTTATAAGCAAGAGCAGAATCTGTAGTCGCAGTGAGGTCTAACTCGCGAGCTGTTAAATACTCAATAATTTCCTTATCCTCAAGAGGTGAAATGCGGTTATTTATAGCATCGGCACGCTCTTTTACAATATCAACTGCAACAACTTTATGCTTTTGTGCTAACAGAATTGCGTTCGAAAGTCCGACATAACCTGCGCCGGCAACTGCAATTTTCATAAAAAGTACACTCCCTTAAAAAAGTAAATAAAAGGATCTAGCACTAAGGTAAGTATAACAAATCATTATAAAAAAATCAACCATGGACATACAAAAAAAGACGCGACTTTTAATATATTTTGAAAAAGGAGTGTTTGTATGTTTTTTCAGTTTATACAGTTAATCAGTAATATTCTGCATTTTGCTCTGCATCTTACGGGAGAAAGTTTCCCAAAACCGCTCTCAAAAAAAGAAGAGGAAGAGTATTTTAACAAGATAGAAAACGGCGATGAAGAGGCGAAAAATATTGTGATCGAGCACAATTTAAGGCTTGTGGCACATATTGTTAAGAAGTATCATTCGAGCGGCGTTGATCCCGATGACCTTATTTCTATTGGCACAATCGGACTTATAAAAGCCGTTTCAGGCTACAGTAACAAGAAGCAAACCAAGTTTGCAACCTATGCCTCGAGATGCATTGAAAATGAAATTTTAATGTATTTCAGAAGCCTTAAAAAGACCACGCAGGACATTTACATAAGCGACCCTATTGACACTGATGCAGAGGGAAACAGTCTTTCGTTAATGGACATTGTTGCAGATGAAAGAAGTGTAGCGGAAGACATTGAGGAAAAACTTTTGAATGAAAAGTTGTATAAATACATAGGGGAGTCACTTACGCCGCGCGAAAGGATAATTGTAAAACTTCGGTACGGTCTTTGTGGCGGCGTGCCTTTAACACAAAATGAGGTCGCATCAAGACTTAAGATTTCACGTTCCTATGTTAGCAGAATTGAGAAAAAAGCTCTGCAAAAATTAAGGGCACGTTTTGAACAGTAATTGACATATTTAAGTATTTGCGATAGAATATAGACACAATAAAAGTAAAAGAGGAATAATATGAGTCAGTTCCGTTCCAAAAGTAATTTTATGTTCGGGTCAATTGTTTTGGCTATTGCGGTTATAGCAAACATTCCCGCAATTGTGAAAATTTTCAAAGGCGGCGTTTTGCCGATCTCAATTATATTGCTTATTGTCATTCTTATAGTTGCCATAGCATTGTTTTTAATTGGTATGCAAAGGATTAATATCAACGAAAAAGGCATAGTTTTGGATGTGTGCAAAGTGCCCATTAAAGAGTTTTCCTGGAGTGAGATCAAGGAAGTGGGAATCGGCAAGGAGAAAATTAATAAGAACAGCGTTATGAAGCAGCTTTATATTTCCTTAAGACCGCTTAAGGAGAGCGAATATGAGAATCTGGATTCGGTTCGTTTTTCGCAATCGGTTATATGGTTTGATTACTCACAAGAGGCAGAAGAAACAATTCGCTCATATCTTACACAAAACTTGTAATAACAGTAAAAAGAGAAGGTGAAAAAAATTAATTTTTACCTTCTCTTTTTTTGCTAAAATCACTTGAAGATTGAAACAAAAAATGCTATAATATTTTTTAACTATGTAGATATGATATTTGGTGGAGGAATTACACTTGCAAAATAAAGAAAAAACCTGCTTTGTATCAATGCAGGAACTGGATTTGCAAAAAGAATTTGCTCAAAAAGTTAATACGATTTTAGATAGCATTTATCCCGACGGATATACGCCTAAAGCTTT
>JAZQLL010000161.1:0-2034 GCA_045542675.1 Oscillospiraceae bacterium | reverse complement strand
AGGTATGCCATGGTGATTTCAACCCCTCAAACATTATAATAGCCGAGGATGGCACACCTTATATCATAGACTGGTCACACGCAACGCAGGGTAATGCATCTGCTGATGCCGCCCGCACATATCTTTTGTTCTGGCTCGCCGGCGATACTGATGCCGCCAAGAAGTATCTCGAACTGTTCTGCCGCAAGAGTAATACCGCAAAGCAGTACGTTCAAAAGTGGATGCCTATCGTTGCCGCTTCGCAGTCTGTAAAGGGTAATGAGCATGAGCGTGAACTTTTGCTCTCCTGGGTAGATGTCGTGGAATACGAATAGGGATGTCGGGATTTTTCAGAAAAATTTTGATAAAAAACATCATATTTTGACCAATATAAAGCAAAAGCGAGGGGAATTTCCCCTCGCTTTTGCTTTTCCGAATCAATTCAAAATAGCTTTATAAATGTCGTCTGAAAGCTGTGTGGCTACACGTTCTGTTTGCGTTTGGTTATTAGCGCTCGTAAATTCTTCAGGTGAAATACGCTGCCCTTTGAAAAGTAAAGATGTGTGCATTTGGTCGGTCAAACCATCGTATAGCTTGGCATGATCCACAGCTTTTTTTGCGTATGCAATGGTCTGTTCGCCGTTTTCTTCACTGAGTTTTGCCAGTTCTACAAACACGCGTGAAAGAAAAGCATGATAAAATCCATAATCACTGTCCTCAAAGACAATTTCAAAGATATTAGGAAGCTTTTCTAGTGCTTTTATACGATCTTCTTTTGACAATTCGTTTTCTGTTGCATAAACAAATATCAGACGATGCAATAAGTGCAATACTGCATCCAAACTGCATTGAATAGAATCTGTTTTGTCCTTGCCATCCAATACACCCAAAGCGGCGGTCTCAATACCGGACCAAATGCTCGGCAGTTTTTTCATCCATTCAATTGCCTTTTCACAGTTTCCCAACAGCTTGTTGCATACAGAAATATTGTTTATGCAACGACACTGCTCTTCCAGATCTTCCGTCATTTTCAAAAAACGCTCCGCGATAGATATAGACAATTCAAGATAATATTTTCTTTTATTGTCTACATTGTGGAGTCCCATAAGATAGGAATCAACCATTACATTATTGATAATTGACTTGTTATTTGGAAAAGAAGCATATACTTTTTGCGATAAGCTGTAGGCATCAGAAATGTTGCCGCGATGATGAGCCTCATGTCGACTTTTTGCATAATCTTCTATAATGGACTTGTTGGTCTCGTAGTCTGCACCCAACAAAAAATCGACAGTGACGTTGTAAAACGACGCAAGAACGGGTAGGAAAGTAATGTCTGGATAGGTCGCATTATTTTCCCATCTACTTACCGATTGTTTTGAAACATCAAGCAACTCTGCGACCTGTTCTTGTGTGAGGCCTTTTTGTTTTCTCAGTGTTTTTATATTTTCACCAAAATCGAAATTCATATAAATACCTCCAAAAAATGTGTTTTGTAGCTACAATCATAGTATATATAATAATTCCAGTACAATCAACATCTCGGTTTGCGATTAGTGTAACGAAAAATGAGACAAAATGTCTTTTCATTTTAAAAAAAGTCGCAGTATAAATCTCCTTAAAATACAGATAATAACAAACACAATTTGAAAATATATGTAGGGGACGATGCCTACATCGTCCCGTCAAGGTTTGTGCAAAATCAAACGGGCGGATGTGGGCATCCGCCCCTACCAAATGTGAATAAGGAGAGATTTATATATGAAAGCAACAGGAATTGTGAGAAGAATAGAGGCTCGTGTTATAATAGGACAAAAGTTGTCGAAGTTCGCATAAATATTGGGTTTTTCGTAGTTTTTGATTAGACTCAATTTGCACAAAAATATAAGATACATAGCAACTGCGAGGGGAATTTCCCCTCGCTTTTATGGTTATATGTTTCGGAATTTATGGATTGCATTTTGTAATTCGGTTGGCAAATTTGTTTTATCGTTGGTTGAAAACACACCGAGCGGATTGTTCCAGGATTCTATAGTATCGTCTTTTACAACAGTA
>JAZQLL010000160.1:0-3614 GCA_045542675.1 Oscillospiraceae bacterium | reverse complement strand
TGCTCCTTTTTATTATTCTTCTAAAAGCGCGATAGCCTCCAGGTACTGCTCTCTTCTCTTTAACGCCTTGGCATCTACCGTGTCAAGCCTTGTTATGTCGGAATTATGCCTTAAATCCGCAAGTTTTACCGCCTTGGCGATAGGGTTTTGCTTTATAACTGCCACATAATCCATATAATTTACAGACTTATCGTGGGTGAGTAAAGAGATGGCCTCTAAAACCGCCTCGCTAAACCCCTCTTTTCTGAGGTCTTGAATGGTAATATCGGTGTCCTCTACGACATCGTGCAGCAGCGCTACGATGGTCGTTTGCTCATCCTGCATCTGCTCAGCCAGGTGAAACGGGTGAAAAACGTAAGGGATTCCACTTTTATCGACCTGGTCGCAATGCGCCTTGAAGCAGAGTTTCAGTGCCTTTTTGGTGTTTTCGGTGTATATCATTTTATCGCCTCTTTTTATTTGCGATTAATTTTTCTGATGGTCATAAGGACCTCTGCGGCATCCATACAACACTGATTACCCCAGAAATGAGCCTGATATCTGAGCGCATCAGAGGATCTGGGGTGAGGGTACTCGCGCACCTCACTCTTATAAGCCTCAAACGCCGAATTTTTTTGCTCCAGCACATCGCTGATATCGACCCAGGTGTCAGGAACAAAGTTTCTGGGATATCCCCATTCTGTGCTGCTTACTGTGTAGAAGCAGTAAAACTCCTTTATCCACTCGCTATTGGGTCTGAATGCGACATTAGCCGCCTCAAAGAGAATTTTATGGTCTCTGTTTGCATCGCTCATAGACTGACAGTAAATAATATCGGGGCGAAACTCCTCGGATATTTTTTCCAGAGGTGTGATTATGTCGCATAGTGTAAATGTGTATAACTTCTGGTCGGGGAAATTTAAATGATAAATTTTCTCAACGCCCATAATACGAGCCGCATCTTCCATGGCGGTTTTCTGTCCGACATCCTGAGCGTACCTTATACTTTCGCCCTCGCACATAATTACACTTCGAACAGTGTCGCCGTTTTTAGTGTGACGGCAAACTATTCCGCCTATTCCAAGAAGTTCATCATCGGGATGCGCCGCAACAACTAATACTCTACTCATTTTCAAACACACCTTGCAAATTCAATTTTAAAATTTCCTTGCCGGAATAAACATTTCCATTCTCATCAGAAATCTCGGTTATTACAACGGCACCATCGCTAGTACCGACTATCAGACCGCTATCGTTTTCCGAAAAGCCGTAGGCACAGCTTTGTATCTCGCCCGCCTTTACATTAACTTGCAGGGGGAGATATATCGCCTTCCAGATAAACCACTGCTGACCTTTAAGATATGTAAACGCGCCGGGGTATGGTCTAGTCAATGCGCGAATAAAATCATACACCGCCTTGGCGCTCTGATTCCAGTTTACAAGTCCGTCTTTAGGACGGCGGCGAGGAAGCAGAGGCTCATCGGTTTCGTTTTCTATATTAATATGAGGTTTCACGCCTTTTTCAAGGCTATCTATAAGTTTTGAAAGCATCACGCTATTAGTGACGGCAACCTCATCATACAGGGTCTTGCAGGTGTCGTGCATCGAAATGGGGATTTCCATCTGGTCAATGATAGCACCGGCATCGACCTCTTCGCTCAGCCACATCATTGTGTTGCCCGTAACGGTTTCGCCGTGGATAAGCGCCCAGTTGATAGGCGCACTGCCTCTATTATGCGGCAAAAGAGCCGCATGAGTTCCGATAGTGCCAATGTTGGGGATTTTGAGTAGTCTCGCAGGCAAAATTTCACTCCAGCCGAGAACAACGACCAAGTCGGGCTTAAGCGACAGTAGAACGTCATAAGACTCATCATTTTTTATCGTTTCGACCTCAAAATACGGAACATTATACTGCTCACAGTATTCCCTATACTTTCGGCTTCCCGCACTTCTTTTCTCGAAACTGCTTTGCTGCAGAGTGATAAATCCCACCACATTTTTGTTTTTGGAGAGCGTATTTTCGAATGCTATTAACCCTTCTTCGTGGCAACCGATCCACGCAATGCGAATATCCTTTTTATCCATATTCTTCCACCTGACATTATGTTATAGGGCGCCATAATTTCATATACACCTCAATTATATCACTTTATAAATTTAGTGTCAATGCCGCACGATTTTGATTAGTGATTTAAAAAATTTACAAGCCTTTTGGGCGCAAAAATCCCCCGACCGATTTCTCGGCGGGGGATTTGCTTTATAAAGTCAGCAGTTATTTGCTTTCTTTGATAGCAGCCTGTGATGCGATACGCAAAAGATTGAAATTATTTGGTTCGCGGAGCATTGTTGATTGCTTGGACTCCCGACTGCTCTAAAAAATCTATCAACTCTTCTAAATATTTCAGTCTCTTTTCATTTATAGGATGGTCTTCAAGGTATCCTTCGTCACCGCCGACACCTTCATAACTTTGCTCCCAGTAACACATATGCAAAAGTTCGCTCCATTTTTTTTGCATCGTTATCATTGTCCCAAAGCAACTTAAAAGTATCTATATCTGTACTTTCAAACATCATATCAATTAAGTCGTGCTCATCAAACGCTTTTTGCATATCCATTTTGCTCACCATCCAAAAAGTTATTCTATTCCATATTTTTCTTTTAATCGCTTCAAGAATGCCGAGGCATCGTCTCTTTCTTCTTGTGTGCTTCCCCACCAGCCTTCACAGAACTCAAAGTCAGACATTATATCTAACACTTTTGGTGTATATACTCTTGTAATTCTTAAATTCTCAATTAATTCTATTGGAACATAATCCACATAATATCTTCCGCCACGGCTAAGGCCTAAAACAGAAATTGCTGTTTTGTTTTCGACTGGTAATCTTTCGTCCCATAGTCGACCGCAAAGATACACTTTCGTATTTCCTTTAAATGCCGCGGTTCCATATCTCAAAATGCCGTTTTCGTCAATTCGTGTTTTCTTTATGTTTCCAGCAACGGCATATCTCCATAGATTTTTCATTTTACTCACCTCTTGTATGTATTCCTTTAAGTAAAATCGGCATTTTCGCAAGAGCAGCATACCTCTCTGCTGGATTATTGTACTTTTGCAGAATTTCCAAAGTGTTGAGTAACTCAAATGGTTCAACTCTATGTTTCTTAAAGATATATGCTGCCTGCTCACAACTCATACGGTGTATAAGTTCGGTGACTACTTCGCCGTTTTCAATATATGCCGTTGTATCCGCGTGCTTTCTCCACACTTCAATACAATAAGAAACCTCAAAACCAGTTGTGGTTATTTTGAAGCATTTGTCCGCTGTGGTTAGTACCTCATCAGAAGAAAGAATGCTTTTAAGGTGTTTGTAAAAAGATAAGGTTTGTTCTTTCAATGTATGAGTATGATTTTTGGCAAGAGAAATGACATATGCATAGCAGGGCTTATTATCAACGAGACTGTATTGTATCTTTCGCAGTCTATATACGGTATCGATATATTGCATTATACTCTCATTAATTTGCTGAACCCGACCTTTCTCCTTGGGTTTATATACATATTCGTTCATCTTTCTCACCTCTTGATAGTATTATAACACACCATCTGTCCAATAAAAAGGACTTTGCAAAGACAACT
>JAZQLL010000159.1:0-4580 GCA_045542675.1 Oscillospiraceae bacterium | reverse complement strand
CCTTGTTTTGTTTATGTTCCGTACACCTGCCTGACACAACCGAGCGGCGAAACTGTTTTTAATAGCATAACTGTATCGGTTTCGCAATTCGTGGATTCCAAGCAGGCGGAAAAGGAAATCGGTGCGCATCTCGGCGCATTTTCTCATACTCAGGATGGATATAAAATAGAAAACCTTACTACTCACGCCGAAACCGTCAGTAACATTCTCGACTTAATAACAATCATTTTGTCGCTTATTGCGGGGGTTTCGCTTATTATTTCGGGCATTTCGGTTATGACTGTTATGATGTTTTCAGTGCGCGAGAGAACGCACGAAATAGGCATAAAAAAAGCAATAGGAGCCTCGTTTTTTGATATAATGATGGAATTTTTATCTGAGGCAGTTGTGATTTCTTTGCTCGGGTGCAGTATAGGAGCGCTTTCGGGCTTGACACTTTGCTTTTTAGCCTGTAAAATTTTAAATATAATACCCGTATTTGATTGGAGCATGATTGCACTCTGTGCAGTAGTTACCGCTGCTTTTGGTCTTATTTTCGGGCTTTATCCCGCACTGAAGGCGGCAAGGCTTGAGCCTGCAGAAGCGCTTAGAAGAACTTAAAAAAGGGGGGAGTAAAAGTGAAGATAGAAATGCCTAACCTACCAAATGGCAGGGTTACTTTAGTAGCAGTAGGCGAGTGCTACGGTGAAATAATATCTTCGCTTGAAAGCCTTGGGATAAAGGTTATAACTGTGCCTAAAAGCGATGCTCTGCCGCCCTGCGAAAACTGTCATGCCGATCTTAGAATTCATCATCTCGGCGGTGATAAAATAGTCGCCTACAAAGAGGACACAGAACTCATAAATAAGCTTAGATCCTGCGGTTTTTCGGTTGTTTCTGCGCAGAATGGTTTTAGCGGAAAATACCCGAAGAGCGTTGCTTTAAACGCCCTGAGAATAGGAAATATTTTGCTTTGTAAAAAATCGAGTCTTGACCCCGAAATTTTAAAGTTCGCAAGCGAAAACTCGCTTGAAATTGTTGACTGTAATCAGGGTTACAGTAAGTGCGCCACCTGTGTAATATCCGAGAGTGCAGCGATAACCTCAGACCCCTCGGTTTACAGAGCACTCAAGGATAAAATTGATGTTCTTAAAATAGGCGTGGGGAACATCCGTCTTTACGAAAATAATGATGGAATGATAGGTGGAGCGACATTTATGCTCGACTCAGAAACTCTTGCGTTTTGCGGGGATGCCACAAAGCATCCCGATTACATAGAGATAGAAAATTTTTTGAAAAAACACGATATTTCACCTTTTTTCTTAACAAAACATCCGCTTTCGGATGTGGGGAGTGTAATACCGCTTGAAACTGCGAAAAAAGTGTAAAAAATATGAAAAAAACACTTGATTTTTAAATAGAGATGTGCTATTATATTGTAGCATTTGAGTTTCCGCGCGAAAAACGTGGGGGTTAATGCTTGACGATATGTCACGACATTAAAGCGGATAGTCCTCTGCCATCATATAGATTTTGGTAAGAATGTCTGAAAACTAAGGAGGAAGAACATCGATGGATGCTCTCAAATTGATGGCAAATGATTGCCTTAAGGAAAACAAGCCCGAATTTTCGATCGGTGATACCGTTAAGGTTCACGTAAAGATCAAGGAAGGCGACAGAGAAAGAATTCAGGTATTCGAGGGAACTGTTATTGCTCGTAAGCACAGTGGCGTTTCCGAGACCTTCACTGTTCGCCGCGTTTCTTACGGTGTAGGCGTAGAAAGAGTATTTCCTCTTCACTCACCTAACATTGACAAGCTCGAGATCGTTAGAAAAGGTAAAGTTCGTAGAGCTAAGCTTTATTATCTCCGTGATAGAGTTGGTAAGGCTGCAAAAGTTAAGGAACAAATCTAACAAAATATCGGCAATTAAAAAAGGGACTTCATTGTCCCTTTTTTGCTATCGTTTTATTTTTATGAAAGGTTGGTGGATGGTGTGGAGGTTAAGGAAAAATTCTCTATAAAAACCGAGGTCTTTGATTGGCTTGAGGCTATTTGTTTCTCAATAGTTGCGGTAGTATTGGTGTTTTCTTTTCTCTTCCGTTCAACTCTTGTAGAAGGTACCTCTATGCTTCCAACCTTGAATAACTTTGATAGAGTAATAATTGTAAATCCCGTTCTATCAAAAATTGAGTCGGGAGATATCGTCGTTATAACTCAACCTACCCAGATAGGTGAGCCTCTTATCAAGCGTGTTATTGCAACCGAGGGTCAGACTATTGATATTGATTTTAAAACAGGCGATGTTTCAATCGACGGTAGGGTTTTGTATGAACCTTACATTTTGGAAAAAATAAAAAACGAGCCGTTTGACTCGGTTATATTCCCATTTACCGTAAGCGAGGGACACGTTTTTGTAATGGGAGATAATCGAAATGGTTCTTCCGATAGCCGAAACGCAGGTATCGGAGAAATTGATAAAAGATATATCATCGGCGAGGCGGTGCTTCGCATTTATCCGTTTGAGGAATTTGGTATAATTGAGTAGTAAAGGGGATTTAAACTTGAGTCAGTCACCCTCAATTCAGTGGTTTCCGGGACATATGGCTAAAACAAGGCGCCTCATTAGAGAGTGCCTTCCTTTAGTTGATGCAGTTGTGGAAATTCGCGATGCGAGAATTGTTTTGAGCAGTAAAAATCCCGAGATTGATAAACTTATCGGAAATAAAAAGAGAATTCTTGTCTTAAATAAATCGGATTGTGCCGACGAAAAAACAACTAAAGCCTGGTGTGATTATTATCGCGCACAGGGGATTGAAACTGTTGTAACTGATAGTAGAAGCGGTAACGGTATAAATAAGGTTGCTCCCGCAGTCCGCCGCGCATTAAAGGAAAAACTCGATTCCTGGAATGCTAAGGGAATGAGCACAAAAGCGCTTAAGGTAATGGTTGTCGGAATTCCTAATGTTGGTAAATCTTCTTTCATAAATAGGCTTTCAAAGAGCAAAAAAGCAAAGGTAGAGGATAGACCCGGCGTTACAAAGGGAATTCAGTGGGTCGATGTTGATAATTCGCTCCAACTTCTTGATATGCCCGGTATGCTCTGGCCTAAGTTTGAAAACCAGACTGTTTCGGAGCATTTGGCGTTTACAGGCGCAATAAAAGATGATATTATGGATATAGAACTTCTCGCAGTAAGGCTCCTTGAATGCCTTAAAGAGTCTTATCCTAAAGAGCTATGCACAAGATATAATATTGAAATTGATGAAAACGATGATGGCTATGAGCTTTTAAATAAGGTCGGTGCAAAAAGAGGAATGCGAATTTCGGGCGGTGAAATTAACACCGAACGTGCCGCTATAACAGTTCTTGATGAATTCAGAGCCTCGAAAATCGGCAGACTCTCGCTCGAATCACCCGAGGATATTGGGAGGCTTGGCTGATGGCTGAATTTCAGAATCTTGAAATGCAACTTAAACAAGATGGGTATAACTATGTTTGTGGAGTAGATGAGGCGGGAAGAGGTCCTCTTGCAGGCCCCGTTTATGCCGCGGCAGTTATTTTAAAACCCGATGCAGTTTTAGATGGACTTGATGATTCTAAAAAACTTTCTGAAAAGAAAAGGGAAGCCCTTTTTGATAAGGTAATAGAGCAGAGTATAGCGTATAGTATTGTCGCTGTAGATGAAAAAACCATCGACGAGATAAATATTCTAAATGCTACTATGCTTGCAATGAAAAAGGCAATAGAATCACTCTCTGTTTCGGCGGATTTTGCCCTTATAGATGGCAATAAAACCCCTGAACTTACAATCCCTTGTAAGTTTGTTATTGGTGGAGACGCTAAAATTAAGAGCATTGCAGCGGCATCAATTCTCGCTAAGGTTTCAAGGGATAGATATATGCTTCAAATTTGTGAGAAGTATCCTCAATACCAGTTTGAGAAGCATAAAGGGTACGGCACAAAACTGCACTATCAGATGTTAGATGAGTTCGGCGTTTCGGATATACATAGATTAAGTTTTCTAAAAAAATATTTCGAGGCAAAGAAAAATGGCTAATCTTAAAAAAGTTTCGGGAGATTTTGGTGAGGAATACACCGTAAAATACCTTAGGAAAAAAGGGTACAAGATTTTAAGCCGAAATTTTCATTCGCGCTTCGGTGAAATTGATATAATCGCCGCAAATAAAAGTGTGATTGCTTTTGTTGAGGTTAAAACAAGGAGCGAAGGCGCGCTTTTTGCCCCGAGAGAAGCGGTTGATTTTTTTAAGCAACAAAAATGCATCAAAACTGCGCAGTTTTATCTTGTGAATAATCCAAGTGAATTGCAACCAAGATTTGATGTTTCGGAAATTATAATTTCAAAGGACGAAAAAGCAGAGGTTAAAACCCATAATTATATTGAAAATGCTTTTTCGGAGGTTTAGTTTTGAAACTTTTAGATCTGCATTGTGATACGCTTACAGAACTTTATAAAAACTCTCTCGATTTAAAATCTTCCAATCTGGCGGTTTCACTTTCGGGAATGAGTGGGTTTGAAAAATGCACCAGAGCATTTGCGATTTTCACGCCCGATACCTTGTCAGGTAGGGCGGCAGAGGA
>JAZQLL010000158.1:0-9118 GCA_045542675.1 Oscillospiraceae bacterium | reverse complement strand
AAAATAAGGAAAACTGCACAGGAAAGAATAAATCGGTTAAGTCGGAACGACCCCGATGAGATGGCGGATTCGGTATTGTTTTTGTATTTGTCACTAATGCAACTTTAAGGAGGAAAAATTATGGCAGACCAGTTTTATAATACACCGCCTTTTTATAAGGCTTATGTTAAAAAACTTTGTGCACTTAAAAAGCAGTATCCTTTTCTTTCGCTTTTTTCGGCAGGCAGGAGCGTTCAGGGTAGAAAAATTTACGGCATCTGCCTTGGAAAACCCGTAAATCCCACACTTTTTGTCGGCGCCTTTCACGCGCAGGAATGGCTTACGCAGAGCCTTTTGGTGCGCTTTGCGGAGCAGACGGCGAAAAGCTATCGGCAAAACGGCGAAATGCGTTCGGCACTCAGTCGCCGCGGGGTTATAATTATCCCTTGCATAAATCCCGACGGAGTTGAACTTGCGCTTACTCGTGGCGCCTCGGCGGGCAGTTTTAAGAAATTTACCGACAGAATCTGCGGCGGCGACTATGCGCTATGGCAGGCTAATATCCGCGGCGTTGACTTAAATCACAATTTTGATGCGGGTCATAAAACCCTGCTTAAAATGGAGCGCGCCGCAGGGATAGTGGGACCTGCGCCGCGGCGGTTTGGCGGAGAGAGGCCTCATAGCGAGCCTGAAACCAGAACGGCGGTTTGGCTGTGCAAAAACTTCAGACCGAGCAGGGTCTACGCCTTTCATTCGCAGGGCGAGGAGATATATTTTTCCTACGCCGGCAAGACCCCCGCAGGTGCCTACAATATGGCAAAAATGCTTGCCGACACAAGCGGCTACACCCTCAAAACCCAAAGCGGTTTAGCCAGCCACGGCGGATTTAAGGACTGGTTTATAAAGGAGTTTTCCTGTCCCGGTTTTACAATAGAAATCGGCAGAGGAAAAAATCCTCTGCCGATAGGTGAACTGTCTCCGATATTTTACAGACTCTATGAAACTATGGCGCTAGCCCTTATCATTTAGAATCTGCGTTTCTTTATGATACTGCGGTAGCGCTGGGAGTTTACTTCCTGCCTTATAATGATTAGCACATAGATGAGGGCAAAAAGCAGGAGAATAACTACCGCAAGTTTTACCCAGATGGAAGTGATGATGTTTTTAAAGAGATAACCGACATACAAAAAGTCGTTGCGCTCTATATCCTCGCCTGATACAAGTTCGGTCATTCCGACAACCTCGTCAGCAAGTTTAACCTCAACATATCCATACACCTCGCCCGCCTTTATGGGCGCCTGTGCAAAGGTGTCGGTGTGGGTTATAATCTGAACGCTCGAAGGGTCAATCTCGTCAGGAATAAGCGCTACAACCTTTTCCTTGGGGTAAAGTAGCAGGGAGTCGCGCTCGGAAGAAAGCCTTAAAGGTACCTGTGTGCAACTTTTGTCGGTGGGGAGCAGGGTTTTGAGTTTAAAGTTCTCAAACGCCCAGTCACCGAGTTTGGCGGTTTCAGAAAAGACATAATTTTCTGCAAGTACATTGCCGTTTTCGTCCTTATACTTAGAACCGAGCAAAACGGTCAGATAATGGTAACCGCCCTTTTCGGCGTAGGAAACAAAGCATTTTCCTGCAGGGGTGGTGGTACCTGTTTTAAGTCCCTTAATGTATGAGCGGTAGTAACCGGAACTTTTGAGCATCATCTTATTGGTGCTTACAAGCCACTCGCCGTTTCGCTTATTGGTAACGCGCAGTTTGTAACTGTAGGTCGATGCGATGTCCAAAATATCCTTGTGCTTAGCACACTCTTTTGCGATGAGATACATATCGTAAGCGGTGGTGTAGTGATCATCATCGTGCAGACCGTGGGGATTTACAAAATGGGTGTTAACCGCGCCGAGCTCGCGAGCTCGCGCATTCATCATATCACAGAAATTGTTTATACTCTGGTCACCCAAGTAGTCGGCAACTATTGCCGCCGCCTCGTTTCCTGACTGAAGGAGCATACTGTACAGCAGTTCTCTGGCGGTAAGTTCCTCGCCCGCCAAAATGCCTGCGAGCGAAACGTTCATAGTGGAAAATGTTCCGAGTATCGCCGCCTTTGCTTTTATCGTGGTGTTATCAAGATCGGGCACCATTTCAACTAAAAGCAGGCAGGTCATAAGTTTTGTAAGGGATGCGGGGTAAAGTTTCTTGTGCGCATCCTTTTCATAAATTACGGTGTCGGTATCGAGGTTTACCATATAGGCGCCCTGCGCCGTTACCTCAAAGTCGGGTTTATAGGTTGCCGCCGAGATGGGCATGGAAAAAAAGACTACTGCTATTATAAGAAAAGCCATGGTAGCCGAAATTATTTTTTTCATAGACAAATCCCACCTTTGCGTGTATAATATAGATACAGACCTATTGTAGCACATAAAACCCATAAAATAAAGTAGAAAAATAAAAAAGAGTATAATTTTTTATAAAAAGGACTGATTTTGTGATATTCGTAACGGGCGATATGCATGGCGATATCGAAAGATTCTTAAAAAAAGACATTAAGAAGCTCAAAAAAGGTGACACCCTCATAGTCCTCGGAGACTTCGGCTTTCTCTGGCAGGGCGGTCAGGAGGAGAAGAAAAACCTTGAGTTTATCGCCTCTAGAAAATATAATGTGCTGTTTTTGGATGGTACTCATGAAAATTTTGATCTCTTGAAAAATTACCCCATCGTCGATGGCTTCGGTGGTAGGGTGCGTGATCTCGGCGGCAATTTAAAACAACTTTTGCGCGGCGAGATTTATGAGATTGAAAATAAGAGCATTTTTACTCTCGGTGGCGGCAGAAGTGATGACCGCGAGTTTAGAAGTGAGGGCGAAACCTGGTGGAGCGAGGAACTTCCGAGCGCAGAGGAGATTGATGCAGCAAGAGAAAAAATAAAAGAGCGCCGCTCGGTTGATTTTATATTAACCCACGACGCGCCCCAGAAAATCAGAGTGTCTCTGACGGGTGACGACAGTGAGCCGAGCAGACTTTGCGCATTTTTTGATGAACTTATGTATAGCGTGAAATACACAAACTGGTTCTTCGGTTGCTATCATACCGACAGAAAACTTACCCGCACACACTATGCGGTGTACAAAAAGGTTATCGAGATAACAAACCCCGAGAAAAAGAGTTTTTGGAAGAAACTGTTTAAAAAGAAATAGGTGAAAAGTTTTAGTTGGGCGGCATAATTGCCGCCCCTTTTTATTTTGTACGAAAATAACGGGCGACCAATGGTCGCCCCTACGAGAGGGGGACGAGCATTGAGATGGGAAGCTTTGTTTTTTGCAGATTCGTTTCGCATTGTAAGCGAAACGAGATTAGTAATAAATAGAAGACGATGCGATGGGGGGACAGTCGGTCCCCCTTAATGCACTTTTTTCCATATTTTTGTTGCTATGGACAAAAATATGGTGCCCGCGCGGCATGAGCGCAACGAGAAAACATGGTTAATTTCCGTATTAATCATCTTAGATTACAATCCCTTCGCCTCGCAAACTCGGCACCTCCTTTTACACAAGGGAGGCTTACGGGAGGAGCAAGCCCCTCCCCTACAATTTAATTTTATGCTGCTTTAAAATCGGCATAAAAACTGCCACAGAAAATGCATAAAAATGGGGATTTTTGTGTTAAAAAAATCACATACTAAAAAAGCGGCAAATTTTATTAAAAATGGGTTGAATTTCCGATAAACGACCCCCAAAAATCGTTGACACAAAGGCGTTTAGACTGTATAATATAAATTGAAATTTTGTGCAAATTGCCACAGTTGTTTTGTTATTTTTTTAACACATTTAGCAAGTTGCCTAACAATATAAGAGAACCCCGCGTTTTCTAAAATGAAAGGTGGAAAAATGATGGCACTTTCTTTAAGAGGTGTAATCACGCCGCACAAAAAAGGTACGGCAAAAAAATCGCCCACAGTACTGCCCTCGCCCGCGAGCGTCAGTATTCCTATGCTTATGCACATCGGCAAGCCCGCAAAGGTTTGTGTTAAGGTGGGAGATATTGTTAAAATCGGCGATAAAATCGGAGAGGCGGATGGATTTGTCTCGTCCAATATTTTTGCGTCAATTTCGGGAAAGGTTTCAAAAATTGCCGACGTTCTGCTTTCAAACGGAAGTTTGGGTCAGGCGGTTGTAATCGAGTCGGATGGAAAAATGGAAAATTCCGAAACCCTCGCCCCTCCCGTTGTAACGAATAAAGAGGAATTTATCTCGGCGGTGCGCGAGTCGGGTCTTGTCGGTCTCGGCGGCGCAGGATTCCCGACACACGTTAAGTTCAGTGTCGGTGATGATGTGGTAATAGATGAACTCATCATAAACGGAGCCGAGTGTGAGCCTTATATCACTGCCGATTCGGTTATCATGACCGAGCGTGCGGATGACATCAAGGTAGCAATACAGGCGGCTCAAAAATTCCTTAATATCAAAAAAGTAATAATCGGTATTGAGAAAAATAAGCCTGAGGCAATCGCTTCAATGCGCCAGATGGCATCCGATATGCAGGGTGTTGAGGTAAAGGTTTTAAAGAGCCTTTATCCCCAAGGTGGCGAAAAGGTGCTTATCTACCACACAACAGGCAAGGTAGTAAAGATGGGTGCGCTCCCCAGTAGCGTTGGATGTATAGTTTGCAACAGTACAACAATGGCAACCCTCGGAAATTACCTTAAAACAGGTATGCCGCTTGTCAGCAAGTGCGTAACGGTTGACGGTAGCGCAGTTGGCGACCCTCAGAACGTTATCGTTCCTATCGGCACATCCTTTATCGATATCTTTAACTTTATCGGCGGATTTAACGAGGAGCCCAAAAAGGTTCTCTACGGCGGACCTATGATGGGAATTACAGTTCCTAACCTAGATTCCCCCGTACTGAAAAATACCAATGCGATTTTGGCGTTCTCGGCTAAGGACTCGCATTTCCCTGAGCCCACCAACTGTATCAGTTGCGGCGCTTGCGTAAATCACTGTCCTTTCGGTATTAACCCTTACGCCATAGCAAGAGCCTTTAAGGTTGCCGACTTAGATGAGGTTGAGCGCCTTGGAGTTAATCTCTGCATGGAGTGCGGTTGCTGCAGTTACATTTGCCCTGCAAACAGACCGCTTGTTCAAACAAACAGACTTGGAAAACTTGCTCTTAAGAAGAGAGCACAAGACAGCAAGAAGGAGGAAAAGAAATAATGAATCAACTTTATATTTCGTCCTCGCCTCACATTCATTCGAAAAACAGTACCCAGAGAATTATGCTTGATGTTATCATAGCGCTTTTCCCGGCGCTTATAGCAGGATGTATAATTTACGGTATACAGGCGCTCGCGCTCGTTTCGGTAACGGTTGTTTTTGCGGTGGCATCAGAGGCACTTTTTAATGTTATTGCAAAGCAAAAGCAGACGATTTTCGACTTAAGCGCCGCACTTACAGGTCTTCTTCTAGGACTTAACCTTCCTGCAAACACACCGCCCTGGCAGGCGGCTATCGGTAGCATCTTTGCTATCATAGTTGTAAAATGTCTTTTTGGCGGTCTTGGAAAAAACATCGTAAATCCTGCAGTTACCGCAAGAGTTTTTATGACTATCGCTTTCACAAGCCTTGCAGTTCCTGCGTTTCCTTTAGATTCAACTGCAAGCGCAACCCCCTTAGTTGCACTTATGGAAGGCGAGAACATAAGCCTTCTCGACCTCTTTTTAGGAAATCATGGCGGCGCAATCGGCGAAACCTGCGTACTTGCACTGCTTATCGGCGGAATATACCTTCTCTGCCGCAAGGTAATCACCTGGCACCTGCCTGTAGTTTTCGTGGCTACAGTTTTTGTATTCTCGCTTCTTTACAGCGGTTTTGATTTGAGATTTGCTCTTTCGGAAATTCTTTCCGGCGGACTTATGATAGGCGCTATTTATATGGCAACCGACTATGTAACTTCCCCCGCAACAGGGTGGGGTAAAGTAATTTTCGGTCTCGGCGCGGGCGCCATAACCTGTCTTATTCGCTTCTGGGGCAACTACCCCGAGGGAGTTTCCTTTGCTATACTTCTTATGAACATTCTTGATCCCTATGTTGACAGATGGACCACAAGAAAACTTTTCGGAGGTGACAAGTAATGAAAAATCACCTCAAAAGCGTAATTTCCCTTACAGTTATATGTGCGGTTCTGGCGGCTTTGCTCGCGTTTGCCAATTCGGTTACTGCTCCTATTATTTCAGAAACCGAGAAAAATGCCGCTCAGCAGTCTTTGCTTGTTGTAATGCCTGGCGGCGAGGACTTTGAGGAAGTTGATATTTCTACCCTGGAACTTCCCGATGTTGTAAAACAGGCTTATAAAGAGAAAAACGGCGGTCACGTTGTAACCGTTGAGTCGGCGGGTTATTCCTCGGGAATGATCGTTATGGTCGGCGTAGACAAAGATGGCAAGGTAACGGGTGCCACCTGTCTTTCAAGCGGAGAGACTTTAGGGTATGAAAAAACCTACGGCGAAAAGACCGTAGGCGCAACCCTTGATACTGTGGATTCCCTTGATTCTATTTCGGGCGCTACCAAGACGGTAAACGGATACAAGAGCGCACTTAAAACCGCTATTGGTGCCGCTATAGTCCTTTCGGGCGGAAGCGCAGACCTTAGAAGCGAGGCGGAGATTTTACAAGAGAATCTTAAAAATGCTCTTCCCGATGGTGATAGTTTCAGCGAAATTTTCGTTCCCGTAGACCTTAAAACTGAGGGTGTAACCTTTGTTTACGAGCCTTCAAATAAGAGCGGACTTGTGTTTGCAATCGGCGATGATTTCTATGGAGTGAAAGCCGATGGCTCGGTTCTTATCGAGGGCTCAAGTCCCGTTAAGGACACACTCGCACAGGATATTAAGGCAATAAAAGGAGTAAAACTTACCGAAATTGATATTTCAAAATATCAGCTTTCAACCCAGATAAAGAAGGCTTACAAAACCGATAGCAGCCTCGTTTTCGAACTTGAGGCAAATGGTTATGGTATCCTGGGCGATAAATGGACCGCTTCGGGCAAGCCCATTAAAATTAAAGCATCGGTAAGCCGCGCGGGTGAAGTGATCTGTGTTCAGACAATCGAGCAAAACGAGAGCCAAGGCTTTGGTGATGCTTGTGCCGACAGTAAATTCTATTCGCAATTTAACGGCAAAACCTTAGAAAATGTAAATGAGATCGATGCTATAAGCGGCGCTACCATAACCACAAACGGTTATAAACTTGCTATTCAGAAGGCAATTGAAGCCGCAAATATTATGAAAGGAGAATAACCTATGAAAAAAGGCAGTAATCTTTCGATATTTACCAAGGGAATTCTCCTTGAGAATCCCGTTTTCGTGCTTGTGCTCGGCACCTGCCCGACACTCGCTGTAACAACAAACGTAATCGGCGCACTGGCGATGGGAATTGCCGCCGCAGTTGTGCTTATTTGTTCAAATGTCGTTGTGTCATTGCTTCGTAAACTTATTCCTGACACAGTAAGAATTCCTTGCTATATCGTTGTAATCGCAAGTTTCGTAACATTGGTTCAAATGTTTATGCACGCTTATTTGCCCGAACTTTACGAACTTCTCGGCGTATACCTTGCGCTCATAACGGTTAACTGCATTATTTTAGGCCGTGCAGAAATGTTTGCGGGCAAAAATAGCCCCTTAAAATCGGCGCTCGACGGTGCAGGAATGGGTATCGGGTTTATACTTGCAATGCTTGCTATGTCCACCGTTCGAGAGGTGCTCGGTGCAGGCAGTTTTGCAGGAATCGCAATTCCTTTCCTTGTAGACCACAAAATTGAGTTCTTTGCAAAAGCCCCCGGCGGACTTTTAGTTTACGGTCTGCTTATTGCGCTTGTAACTGTTATTTCGCGCGGTAAGGCGCCCAGAAAGAAGTCGTTTTCCTGCGAGGGATGTCCCTCCTCGGCAATCTGCCGCGGCGGAGATAACCCCACCGGAAACTGTGTTAAGGAGGTATAATAATGGAAACTTTAAAAACTTTAGTAGTAATCCTTATGTCCTCCGTGCTCATTAATAACTATGTACTTTCCCGATTTTTAGGAATCTGCCCTTTCTTAGGCGTTTCCAAGAAACTTGACCAGGCAACCGGAATGGGTATTGCGGTTATCTTTGTTATGCTTATGGCAACTGCGGTAACCTGGCCCGTTCAGAAATTTATCCTTGATCCTAACGAACTTGGATATATGCAAACCATCGTATTTATTCTTATCATTGCGGCTCTTGTGCAGTTTATCGAAATTGCGCTTAAAAAACTTATTCCTTCGCTTCACAAGAGCCTTGGAGTTTATCTGCCGCTTATTACCACAAACTGTGCCGTTCTCGGTGTTACCCTTAATAATATAACCGACGGCTACAATTTCTTAGAGTCCATGGTTTCCGCGCTCGGCGTAGGACTTGGATTCTTACTTGCGATGGTTCTTTTCTCGGGCGTTCGTTCGAGAATATACGAAGATAAGGTTCCCGGGCCCTTTAAGGGACTTCCCGTAACCTTAATTGCCGCATCGTTTGTATCGCTTGCTTTCTTTGGATTTGCAGGCGTAGTTGATAATTTATTCGCGTAAAGGAGGAAAAGCAAAATGAATAGTATTCTGCTCGCGCTCGGCATTGTTGCCGCAGTGGGACTTGTTGCAGGCGTTTTGCTTGCCCTCGCATCCCACTTCTTTAGAGTAGAGGTGGATGAAACATTTGTAAAGGTTCGTGAGTGCCTTCCCGGTGTAAACTGCGGCGCCTGTGGTTACACAGGTTGTGACGAGTATGCAAAGGCAATCGTAGAGGAGGGTGCAAAGCCCAATCTTTGTGTTCCCGGCGGCGACTCTTGCGGAAAAGAAATAGCAGGCATTATGGGAGTAGAGGCAGAGGAAACTAAGGAGACAGTAGCGTTTGTGCACTGTAACCGTAGTTCCCAGGCAACAACCCGTAAGGCGCGCTATCAAGGTATCAGCACCTGCCGTGCCGCCTCAATGTACTTTGCAGGTCCCGAGGAGTGTCGTTTTGGCTGTATCGGTCTTGGTGACTGCGCGGTAGCCTGCCCCGTAGATGCTATTTGTATCCGCGATGGCGTGGCGCGTGTTAACAGTAAAATCTGTATCGGTTGCGGTCTTTGCGCCAAAACCTGC
>JAZQLL010000157.1:0-6033 GCA_045542675.1 Oscillospiraceae bacterium | reverse complement strand
TGGGTAACCTATGAGTACGACCCCGCTCAGCAGAATAAACCCATCCATCTTGCAACCCATTCGGGCCAGGAATTTGACCTTGTTATAAGCGGAAAGCTTAAAGTTCAGGTCGGAAATCATACCGAGATTTTAGGCGAGGGTGATAGCATCTATTACAACTCGTCAACACCTCACGGAATGATCGCGGTTGACGGTCAGGACTGCGTTTTCTGCGCAGTTGTTCTCCCCGGCGAAAAGGCAGAGGAGCAGGAGCTTGCCCGCACAATCGCATCGGCCAAAGAGTCTGAGCCGCTTATCTGCGAGGAGTTTGTACAAACAGTTGAGGATGAAAAGGGCGCGCTCCAGAGCATCGAGTTTAAAAACACCGAGCGATTTAATTTCGGCTTTGATATCGTTGATAAAATTGCAGATAAATATCCCGATAAACTCGCAATGCTTCACCTTGATGTAAACAGAAATGAGCGCCGCTTTACCTTTAAGGATATCAAGCAACATTCAAACCAGGCGGCAAACTATTTCACCTCGCTCGGAATTAAGCGCGGCGATAAGGTAATGCTGGTACTCAAGCGCCATTATCAGTTCTGGTTTGCAATGGTAGCCCTTCATAAGATTGGCGCGGTTGCAATCCCTGCGACAAATCAGCTTAAAGACCACGATTTTGAGTATAGATATAACGCCGCAGGTGTTTCCGCTATCGTTTGTACCGCCGACGGCGACACTGCTGATATAGCCGCAAGAGCCGCCGAAAAATGCCCGCAGGTTAAAACGCTTGTTATGGTGGGCGGTCAGAGAGGCAATTGGCATAATTTTGACGAGGAATATAAACTCTTCTCCCGTAAATATGTTCGTCCCGAGGATGCTTCGGCAGGCGACGAAACTGCCCTTATGTTCTTTACTTCGGGCACAACCGGCAATCCCAAGATGGCGGCACATAAGCACACCTACGCACTCGGCCATTTCGTAACCGCGAAGTATTGGCATTGCTGTGAGCGTGACGGATTGCACCTTACCATCTCCGACACAGGTTGGGGCAAAAGCCTTTGGGGAAAACTTTACGGCCAGTGGCTCTGCGAGGGCGCAGTTTTCGTTTACGATTTTGATAAATTTGACGAAAATGATATTCTCCCCATGTTTGCAAAATATAACATCACCACCTTCTGCGCACCGCCTACAATGCTCAGAATGCTTATCCGCGGCGATTTAAGTAAATATGATTTAAGTTCAATCCACCATATGACAACCGCAGGTGAGGCCTTAAATCCCGAGGTCTTTAAGCAGTTTAAGGCGGCAACAGGGCTTGAAATCATGGAAGGCTTCGGACAGACCGAAACCACCCTTGCAATCGCAAACCTCGTTGGAACAACTCCCAAGATTGGCTCAATGGGTAAGGCTTCGCCTCAGTTCGACCTTGATATCGTTGATGCCGATGGAAACAGCGTAGGCGCAGGTGAGGTCGGTGAAATCGTTATCCACACCGATAAGAGCGTTCCCTGCGGACTTTTCAAGGAGTACTATCTTGACACCGAGAAAACAAACGACGCTTGGCACGATGGACTTTATCACACAGGCGACACCGCCTGGCGCGATGAGGACGGATTCTTCTGGTACGTCGGCCGTGTTGACGATGTCATCAAATCGTCGGGTTATAGAATCGGACCCTTCGAGATTGAAAGTGTTATCATGGAGCTTCCTTACGTTCTCGAATGTGGCGTTTGCGCCGCTCCCGATGAGGTAAGAGGTCAGGTTGTAAAGGCTTGTATAGTGCTCACAAAAGGCACCAAGGGAACCGACGAACTTAAGAAGGAAATCCAGACCTATGTTAAGGAGCACACCGCTCCGTATAAATACCCCAGAATCGTTGAATTCAGAGAAAGTCTTCCTAAGACAATAAGCGGTAAAATTCAGCGCAATAAACTGTAAAAAATGTCGTAAATTTGTTGACATTATCCCACAGTTGTGATATAATACTCTTAACTTTTAAGTAAAGGCGTAGACGAAGAGTGCATAAAGGTATGCCCCACAGAGAGATGGCGGGTGGTGAAAGTCCATCGGAAACAGCTTTTGTGTTTGTAGCTTCCGAGCCGAGAGGAAGAAAACCGCAAGGTGAGTAGAACCTTTCCGTGACTGCTGCGTGAATGCATAAGGATTGTCAGATCCTGAGAGGCGGGAAGTCCCGCAATTTGAGTGGTACCGCGGGTGTATAATAGGCACTCGTCTCAAAGTCACATCTTTGGGGCGAGTGTTTTTTCGTTCCAAGTAAAACGGAGGATGTTTTAATGAATAAAACAGTTGGCCTTGATAATAAAATCAAGGAAATGGCGGCGAGAATAAGAGAACTTCGTGATATCGTCGGTCTGTCACAACAGGATATGGCGGAGAAGACAGGCGTTTCTCTTGAGGAATACGTAGCCTGCGAAGAGGGTAGAAGTGATTTAAACTTTGCCTTTATCTATCGCTGTGCAGGTGCTTTCGGCGTCAATGTTACCGATATTATCGAGGGCGTCAGCCCCACCCTTCGCTCCTTTACTGTTACTCGTGCAGGAGAGGGTCAGGAAATTTCGAACGCTCACGGTATGACCTATTACAATATGGCGTACGCTTTTCAAAATAGAATTGCCGAGCCGCTTTATGTAAAGTATCAGTACGATAAAGAGGCAGAGAATAGAGAAATCGAGGTAACTTCTCACTCGGGTCAGGAATGTGATATTGTCATTTCGGGTAGCCTTATGGTGCAGATTGGCGACCATAAGGAGATCCTTAATGCAGGCGATAGCATTTACTTTAACAGCTCAACTCCGCATGGCATGATTGCCGTAGGCGGAAAGGACTGCGAGTTCTATGCCATCGTTTTAAACCCCACAGGAGAGCCTATCCCCGAATTTTCCTCTGAGCTTCGTACTTTTGAGGATAGCAATAAAAAGGTTATCCCTGATGACCCTCATGAGAGAATTTATAGAAAATATATAGATGTTAAAAAGGATGAGAACGGAACTCCTACCGAAATCACCTTTAAAAATACCGAGAATTTCAACTTCGCATTTGATTTGGTTGACGAGCTTTCTCGAAGAGAGCCCGAAAAACTTGCGATGTTACATATTTCAAAGGATAAAACAGAGAGAAGAATAACCTTTACTGATGTAAGACGTGCCTCGAGTCAGTGCGCTAACTACTTTAAGTCGCTCGGCATCAAAAAAGGCGATAAGGTTATGCTTATCCTAAAGCGCCACTATCAGTTCTGGTTTGCGATGATAGGCTTAAATAAACTTGGCGCCATTGCAATTCCTGCTACAAATCAGCTTCTGGCTCACGATATTGAGTACCGTTGTAACGCCGCAGGCGTAAATACAATTATTTGTACTGCCGATGGCGAGAGCGCAAATCAGGTTGATGAGGCGCTCAAAACCTGCCCCACCGTTAAGAATAAACTTATTGTAAACGGTGAAAAAGAGGGTTGGAGAAACTTTGATGAGGAGTATAAACTCTTCAGTAGTCATTATGACAGAACTCCCGATGCCCCCGGCGGCGATGATCTGATGCTTATGTTCTTCACCTCGGGTACAACGGGTTATCCCAAGATTGCGGCGCATAATTATAAGTACGCTCTTGGCCATTTCCATACCGCTAAGTATTGGCATAATGTTGACCCCGACGGGCTTCACTTTACCATCTCGGATACGGGCTGGGCAAAGTCGATGTGGGGCAAGCTCTACGGACAGTGGCTTAGCGAGGCGGCAACCTTTGTTTACGACTTTGACAGATTTGACGCGGCGGACATTCTGCCGATGTTCAAAAAATATAATATTACAACCTTCTGCGCACCGCCCACAATGCTTCGAATGATGATAAAGCAGGATATTTCCAAGTATGATTTATCATCTGTAAAGCACATGACAACTGCGGGCGAGGCGTTAAATCCCGAGGTTTACAATCAGTTTGAGAGACTTACCGGTCTTCAGATTCTCGAAGGTTTCGGTCAGACCGAGAGTACAATGATTATCGGCAATATGCGCGGTGCATCGCATAAGGTCGGCTCAATGGGTAAACCCGCTCCCATTTATAAGGTTGAACTTGTCGACTCGGACGGAAATCCTGTTGATACAGGTGAAACCGGAGAAATCGTTATAAATGTCAAGGACGGTATGCCCTGCGGCCTGTTTACCGGCTACTACGGTGACGAGGAGAAGACACGCGAAGTGCTCCACGATGGCTATTACCATACAGGCGATACCGCTTGGCGCGATGAGGATGGATTCTTCTGGTATGTCGGCCGTGTTGACGATGTTATTAAATCTTCGGGTTATAGAATCGGACCCTTTGAGATTGAGAGCGTTATTATGGAGCTTCCTTACGTTCTTGAGTGTGGCGTTTCGGCCGCTCCCGATGAGGTAAGAGGTCAGGTTGTTAAGGCAAGCATTGTTTTAACAAACGGCACAGAGGG
Organism: Oscillospiraceae bacterium; assembly: GCA_045542675.1. GTDB lineage: Bacteria > Bacillota > Clostridia > Oscillospirales > Ruminococcaceae > SIG578. The sequence continues at coordinate 1,595 of JAZQLL010000157.1, read as the reverse complement.
CACCGAGGAACTTAAAAAGGAGATTCAGGACTACGTTAAGGAGCACACCGCACCTTATAAGTATCCTCGAATCGTTGTCTTCCGCGATAGCCTGCCTAAGACTGTAAGCGGAAAGATTCAGCGTAATAAACTGTAGGGTAATAAAAATGAATGCTAAAAGAATAACCATTTTTTGCGGACATTACGGTAGCGGAAAAACAAATGTTGCCGTAAATTTCGCATTAAACTTAAAAAAAGAGCGCGACAAGGTTTCGGTTCTTGATCTCGATATTGTAAATCCCTATTTTCGAACAAAGGATAGCATAAAAGAGTTTGAGAGAGCCGGTATAAACCTTATCGCATCGCAGTATGCGAACAGTAATGTTGATATTCCTGCGCTTCCGCAGGCGATATACAGTATAACCGACGATAAGAGCATAAATGCCGTCGTCGACGTCGGGGGAGACGATAGGGGAGCGCTCGCTCTCGGTCGGCTCGCACCAAAAATAAAAGAAGAAGGCAATTTTGAGCTTCTTATGGTAATAAATTGCTATAGACCTCTGACTCGTAGTGTAGAGGAAACCTTAGAGGTTATGAGGGAAATTGAAAGTGCTTGTAAAATGGAGTTTACGGGTCTTGTCAATAACTCAAATCTCGGTAGGGAAACTTCTCTAGAGGATATTCTCGCATCAAAAGAGTATGCCGAGGAAATTTCAGAAAAATCGGGCTTACCGATTGTACTAACAAGCGTCCGCGAGGATTTTGCAGAAGAACTTGAGGGCAAAATGCCGAACATTTTTCCACTAAAGCTGCAGAAAAACCTCTTAATATGAAACTAACTTAAAAAAGGGAGTAATTTTATGGCAAAGTTAACTTTTAAAACCGACAACTGTAAGGGTTGCGGACTTTGTATTGATGCCTGCCCCAAAGATCTTTTAAGGCTCGCACCGGACAAAATCAACAAGAAGGGACATCACCCTGCAGAGCTTACCGACGAGGCCGCCTGCATCGGATGCGCATCCTGCGCTATTATGTGTCCTGACTGCATCATCAAGGTAGAAAGGTAAGTGAGATAAAATGGCAGATAAAGTTTTAATGAAGGGAAACGAAGCGATTGCTGAAGCCGCTATTTTAGCAGGTTGCCGCCATTACTTCGGTTATCCTATCACTCCGCAGACCGAAATTGCCGCATATATGGCAAAGAAAATGCCCAAAATCGGCGGCTGCTTTTTGCAGGCGGAGAGTGAAATTGCCGCTATAAATATGGTTTACGGCGTTTCATCAACAGGTAAAAGAGTTATGACCTCGTCTTCTTCGCCCGGAATTTCATTAAAGGGTGAGGGACTTTCCTATATAGCAGGCGCAGACCTTCCTGCACTTGTTGTAAACGTACAGCGCGGCGGCCCCGGACTCGGTGGTATCCAGCCCTCGCAGTCGGATTATTTCCAGGCAACAAGAGCCGCAGGCCATGGCGACTTTCATATGATCGTTTTAGCTCCTGCATCTGTTCAGGAAATGGCAGAGCTTACAGTCAAAGGCTTTGAGCTCGCTGATAAATACAGAATGACCTCAATGATCCTTGCTGATGGTACTATGGGTCAGATGATGGAGCCTGT
>JAZQLL010000156.1:0-1680 GCA_045542675.1 Oscillospiraceae bacterium | reverse complement strand
CGGAAAACTTCTTTCAGTCACATCCTGCAAAAAGTACACAGGTGCAGGGATAATTGCGGCTAAAAGTGCCTTAAGGTGTGGCGTTGGAATTTGCTGCGCCGCATCGTGTGACAGCACTCTTATGCCTCTACGCGCGGCTCTCCCCGAGGCTATAACTCTGCCGCTTTGTGAGACCGAAGGTGGCTCCATTTCCTATAAAAATCTTCCTATTTTGCTATCCGAGGCAGAAAAATATTCTGCAGTTTTACTGGGATGCGGTCTGTCGATTTGTGAGGACACTAAGTGTCTTGTTTTCTCGCTTTTAGAGGGCATTCAAAAGCCCATCGTCTTGGACGCCGACGGAATAAATATCGCCGCGCGGGACATAGATATATTAAAAAGATGCAAAGCGCCGCTTATTTTAACTCCGCACATTAAGGAAATGAGCAGACTGTGCGGGCTTCCAGTAGATGAAATCAAGCAAAACGCCGAAAGGGTGGCATCAGAGTTTGCCAAAGAGTACGGCGTCACCCTCGTTTTAAAGGATTTTCAAACCGTTATCGCAACGCCCGAGGGCAAACTCTATAAAAATCTCGGCGGTCATCCCTGTATGGCAAAGGGTGGAAGCGGAGATATGCTCGCGGGAATGATATCCTCATTTTTAGCGCAGGGTTACAGTTGTGAAAATGCCGCTTGTATGGGCGTTTATATGCATGCTCGCGCGGGCGAAATTTGCGGAGAGAGGATGGGCGAGCATAGTGTGCTCGCAAGCGATATGATAGAAGCTCTCGGTGAGGTGTTTTGCTCTTTTTAATTTCGCATTAGCGATTTAGGGAGAGTATTATGAGAAAAATCTTGTCTTTGATTTTGTGTTGTGGGATCATTTTTTGTTCCTGTTCTCCAAAAAACTCGGCAGGACTCAAATCAAAGATTACGGAAAACCCTTTTAGTTGCACCGCCGAAATAAATTACTCGGGCGAGATTTTAGAGGCCGAACTTGTTTACCGAAATTCCGCCAACGCGTCCATTAAAATAGTGGAGCCGAGTTCGGTTGCGGGGCTATGCTTTGAGCTTCACGACGGCGAATTTACGGCAAACTATATGGACCTTTCCTTTCCCATAGAAAAACTGGGCGGCTCGGCAGTTTCTATGGCAGAACTTATCTTTTCGGCACTAAGAAAGTCCGAGGTTTCAAATGAGTTTTCGCGCGATGCAAAAACCGGGGAACTGTATTTAGGCAGCGAGGTCGGCTCCAAAAAATATCTACTCACGCTGGACCAAAAAAGCGGTGCTCCGCGGCGGTTTAAGGTGTACGACATGGACTTTGAGGTGGAATTTAAAAATTTCAGGAATTTGGAATAAAAAAATTGACAAACAGTGCGGTTTTTGGTACAATAATTTCCGTCGGAACATAAAGCCGCATTTGCGGGGGTGTAGCTCAGCTGGGAGAGCGCTTGAATGGCATTCAAGAGGTCATGGGTTCGATCCCCACCATCTCCACCAAAAATCCTCGTACTGTTGTACGAGGATTTTCACTTATTACCTATTCACTCTTAAGGCGGTGAAAAAATGTTAAATGATTTAGACCTTAAAATTTTCACAACTAAAAATCCTATTTCCCCGGAGCAGTTCGAGGAGTTTATGGCGCTTATGGAAACCTCTTTTCCAAAAGAGGAGCGGCGCACAAGAGAAGCCTTTTTG
>JAZQLL010000155.1:0-2489 GCA_045542675.1 Oscillospiraceae bacterium | reverse complement strand
TTGATAATGCAGAGGACCTTGCCGCAGTATGGGGCAAAGTCCCAAAAATGGGACTTTGTAAAAAATCGAGTTAACATTTTAAGGAAAGTAGAACGGAGTGAATTTATGCGTAGTCAATGGGTTTCGACGGAAATTCTTGAACACATACTCGCGGCATTGATGCCGCCAAACAGACTAATTTGTGAAATCAGCCTCGCAACGGGGTTAAGGGTTGGGGACGTGCTACGTCTGCGGCCTTCGGACATTTCGCCCGACCGAGCGCGATTTACTATTAAAGAGGAAAAAACGGGGAAGGCGAGGAGCGTTTATTTACCCCTCGAACTTCGCGAGAGGGCGTTTGAAATGTCGGGCCGCTTTTGGGTGTTTGAACATCGATGCGACCGCACGAAACACCGCACGCGGCAGGCGGTTTTTAAGGATATACGCCGCGCCGCTATGTTATTCAGGGTGAAGCAGCATATTTCGCCGCACAGCGTTCGCAAGGCTTTCGCGGTCGATTATTTCAACAAACACGGCCGCGACCTTCGGAAAATTCAAAAACTCCTTAACCATAGCAACGAAGCGGTTACAATGCTTTATGCGATGGCCGATAAAATCGGGTAGTTGACAAACGCGGGGTTGTTGTTGTAAAATGAAACTCACAAGGGGCGCGCGCGTGGCTTATACGAGTTTCAAAAGAAAGGAGAACGCGCAATTCTACAAAACGGGCATTTTGTAAGGCTTTCCGCTTTGAAGGGGAAAGCCGTTAATTGCGGACGAGCAATTATACAAAATGAATTTAGGTTTTGTATAATTGCATTGTGTTACAAAAAAAGAACCCGCCCCTGTTGGGGTGGGTTCTTTTTGGCTGCTATACCCAGCAATAAGACGCGCGCCACGCGTCCCGCTGTGGGGTTGGGTATAGGAGAGAAAAGTCAAGTGACCCTCTCGCTAGCAAGTTCATTTTATCACAAGGTTATGTTTTTGTCAACCCTCGACAAAGTGACCCTTGAGCTAGCGCTCTCCCTTTGGGAGCGGGGTGGGGAATAAAATAAATTTTATCCCGTTTTTTCTTGTCAAGGCTTTAAGCGCAGCGTGCCTTGACAACGGCGCTGTGTGTATAATCTTTTTTGCCTTTATGGTTTACCATAAAGGGGTATTTGGTGAGCACACATTTTGTGTTTTTATCAAGGCTTTTTTTCGGGCGAGGCGGGCAACGTGCCCCGTGCGCGGGGCGCTTGCCCGCCTTGCCCCGCGTGCGCCCGCAGGCGCACGGCTCTCCTTTGATGAACATAAGACGGCTTTTGAGTAGGTGAACTATACAAAATTCCTCGTTTTGGACCCCTGTCAACGGGGCTTGTAATTGGGGTCTTGCCCGCACGGGCGAGGGCCCAATTATCCAAAACGCGAATTTTGTTTATTTCACCGTTGTGTGTTTTGATTATCGCAGGCGGAGCGCGCATAGCGCGTTGTGCAGCGCGCCCGCCGTTCGGGAATTCTTTATTACTTGACTAAGTAACACAAAGCGGTAGTTTTGGAACCGAAAAAGACCGAGTTCGGAGAGGTATTTGCTTACTCTCATTATCTCGAATTGCTGAACGATGAAAAACTTTTATCACCCGATTATTGGCAGATTTCACACGATAGTTGGCGTTTGTACTCCTACGGCAAGGGGTTTAAGGTTGTTTACTTCAAAACGGGCGGAAAGGCCGCAAAAAAACGAAATTTCAATAAGTCGGCAACGCCGACACCGAACAACGAAAAAGACCGACTTTCGCAGTCGGTCAGTAGGACAAAAAGCGCAATTTTTGAACTCGCGTTTTGTAATGAGTTTTCCCACTTCTGCACATTCACACAAGACGCGGCGAAGGTCGGGGACCGCTTCGACCTTTCAAAATTCCGAAAGGACCTTGCGCAGTTTATCCGAAACCAAAACAGAGGACGGACACAAAAAATCGAGTATCTTTTTGTCCCCGAACAACACAAGGACGGGGCGTGGCATATTCACGGGTTGATGAAGGGGTTAACAGATACCGACCTTCGGGAATTTACGCTCAAAGAGCGACTACCGCAACGCTTACGGAAAATGATAGCAAGCGGGGAAAAGGTGTATAACTGGGATAAAATCTCGAAAAAGTTCGGTTTTTTCACCGCAACGCCCGTAAAATCACACGCATCGTGTAGCAAATACATCACGAAATATATTACGAAAGAGGTGGTAAAGGGGGCCCTCGAAAGGGGGGCGCACAGTTATTTCGCAAGCCAAGGCTTAAAGCGGCGGTCCTGCATTATTAGCACCGAGCAGAGCGGCGAATATTGCCCGCTCTCGGAGTGGCAATACGAGAATGATTATATCAAATCGGCGTGGTTTGATAATGCAGAGGACCTTGCCGCAGTATGGGGCAAAGTCCCAAAAATGGGACTTTGTAAAAAATCGAGTTAACATTTTAAGGAAAGTAGAACGGAGTGAATTTATGCGTAGTCAATGGGTTTCGACGGAAATTCTTGAA
>JAZQLL010000154.1:0-4965 GCA_045542675.1 Oscillospiraceae bacterium | reverse complement strand
TGCGGTGCTGATTGCAGCGAGGTCCCACCCGTTCCCATTCCGAACACGGTAGTTAAGCTCGCTTGCGCCGAAAATACTTGGCGGGTGACTGCCCAAGTCGGAGGCCAAGCGGTCTTAGGAAGACAACTCCATGGAACAACTCCTTGGCTCACAGAACGACATGGCTACGATCCGACTTCATTCCGAACACGGTAGTTAAGCTCGTTTGCGCCCAAGATACTTGGTGGGTGACCGCCCGGGAAAATAGGTCGCGCCGCAACAAAAGAAAACTGTTACTTTATGTAACAGTTTTCTTTTTTAAGAAATGAAAGGAAGGCTGAAAAATGGAGTATAGGCGTTTTGGCGATAAGATCGTACTGAGAGTTCAGAGAGGCGAGGACATTGTAGCAAAAATCCTTGAACTTATTTCACTTGAAAACATAAAACTTGCTGAGGTTACCGGCATTGGAGCCGCTATGGAAACCGAGATGGGCGCTTATGATGTTGATAACAAAGTATATCATAAATGTACAGTTAAAGGCATTTACGAAATTTCCAGCCTGCTCGGAAATATCACAACTAAGGATGGCGAGCCTTATCTGCATCTGCACATTACCATCGGCGAAACCGAAAAGAACGAATTTTATGCAGGTCACCTAAATCGTTGTATCGTTGGCGCAACCGCTGAAATAATTATTACTGTTATCGACGGCGTGGTAGAGCGTAAATATGATGATGAAACAGGTCTCCAACTTTTCTCTTTTGAAAACTAATTGTATGTAAAATCCACCGTATAGAGCGGTGGATTTTTTCTTAATAAAATCTTAAAACTTTACCCTCTTTTTTCTTAAAAGCAAGGTTTGTATACTTTTAGATGTGAGAGAAAAGAGGAAACTTATGAAAAAGAAAAAAATAATATTATCGGTGTTTATTGCCTTAGTTTTTATAGCGGTGATTTTCGTAGGAATTGAGAGTTCTCCTTTTTGGTTGGGAACAGATATTTCGCGCAAAATCTCAAACTTTATTTCTCCACCCAATTATGCAACAGAAGAAAACGGCTGGAACTTAATGCTCGTAAATGATGAAAACTACCTTCCACCAAATTATAAAATAGAACTTGCAAACGTGGGTGACGGACATCAAGTCGACAGTAGGATATACGTTCCGCTCACCCAGATGCTTGAGTCGGCAGAGCAGGATGGGGTTTATATGCAGGTCGTTTCGGGGCATAGAACTGAGGAAAAACAACAAAGCATCATAAATAAAAGGATTATGTTTTATATGCAGCAGGGGTATAACTACTGTAAAGCAAAAAACCTTGCCAGCGAGTGGGTGGCGGATGTTGGAACAAGCGAGCACCAACTCGGTCTTGCAGTGGACATAAATCAGAACTCATTGTTATCATCAAGTGATGAGGTTTACAGTTGGCTATATGAAAACGCGCATGGGTACGGATTTATCAATAGGTATCCTCGTGATAAAGAGGATATAACCGGGATTTCTAACGAGCCGTGGCATTATCGGTATGTCGGAATAGAGGCGGCAAAAGAAATGAAGGAAAAAAATCTCTGTCTTGAAGAATATGTAGAAACTTTAGAGTAGATTTGCTATAATAAAATTAAGATTAATTAGGGGGAATATTATGTATAACATTCTTGTTTGCGACGATGAAAAGGATATTGCTTCGGCACTTGAAATTTATCTTAAATCGGAAAATTATAATGTTATAACCGCATATAACGGTCTCGAGGCAATCGAAGCTGTGAAAGATAAAACCATTAATCTTGTACTGATGGATATAATGATGCCGATTTGTGATGGGATAACCGCCATGTCTAAAATTCGCGAGATAAGCAATATTCCGGTTATCCTACTTACCGCAAAAAGCGAGGATACAGACAAGATTTTAGGACTTAATGTCGGCGCGGATGATTACATAACAAAGCCATTTAATCCGGTTGAGCTTTTGGCGCGCGTGCGCTCGCATCTGCGCCGCTATTTCAAACTCGGATCGGCCAATCCTGAGAATAGTACAGATGTGTTTTGTGTCGGAAACATCACTCTTGACGATAAGCAAAAAACAGTGACCGTCGACGGTGATATAGTCTCGTTGACTCCTACCGAGTTTGAAATCCTGAAACTTCTGATGCAAAGTCCAGGTGAAGTTTTCTCCCTCAAACGAATTTACAGTACGGTTTGGAATGAGGCGGTTATCGGAAGTGAATCTACTGTGGCGGTGCATATCCGCCACCTGCGAGAAAAGATAGAAATCGACCCTGCTCACCCCAAATATCTTAAGGTTGTTTGGGCGCACGGATATAAAATCGAAGCGGAGGGCTTAGCAAATGAGTAGACTTAAATGTAGCCTCGCGGCAAAAATAACGGCTTGGGTACTGAGTTTTATCGTTCTGTGCGTGTCGGTGTTTTGTGTTCTGATTTCAAACTATATGATAAAAAATAATTTCTATGATAGAACCGAAAAGGAAGTGCAAATGAGGGTAGCACGCTCTACCGCTTACAACATTTCATATAGATTATTTAATTATTACGAAGATTATCGCCAGACAAATAGTCCCTATCTGCTATCATTTGATGAACTTGCAAGTTCGATAGAGGGAGCAAAAAACTTCAGATACACCTTCAGTGACCAAAATGGCAACGTAATCGCAGGTAATTTTAGCGGAGAGAACGCCACGAGATACGATTTTAAAAATGAAATATATCTTGATGATGACGGGGTCTGGACAGAATATGAAGAGCCCGCGCACGAAACATACAAAGTAAGCATTTATGTTTTAGATGAAAAAACAGAGACCGACCGTTTTTCAGTTGGCGAAAAGATAGTCAGTATTTTGTATAGATTGCGTTTTTCGGTTTATCTCATCTTAGCGTTTTCAATAATGATTTTCTTCGGCCTTGCCGCATTTCTTGTTTCGTCGGCAGGACATAGAAACCCAGATGGAGAGATACAAAAGGGAATCTGCGAAAAGACCCCTTGCGATGTGTTTGCGATTTATATAGTACTCGCTTTTTTTGTGAATCTGCTTGTATGTATAACCTGCTATGAAGTGTCTGAAATTATGCTCTTCATCGCCGCACCGATATTGTTACTGCTCGATTATGTGCTCCTTTCCTTGTGGGTTAAAAACATTGCAATCAATGTAAAACTTGGGACAACCTTCAGTAATCTTGCAACTGTAAGGCTTTTAAAGCCTATTATAGATTCGATAAAAAAAGGACGGGGACTTCTCCGCACCGCTTTTATTTCCTCGATTCCTTGTATAATACTTTTGTTTATTATATATCTGTTTATGGGCGGACATATGATATATGATGTCTTTCTGTTGTGGTGTCTGTGTACCGCAGTGTATATAGGTATTGCGCTTTACCGCACAATAAAATTGCAAAAACTTTTAGATGCAACTTCCAAAATGGCGGCGGGCGACCTCTCAGAAAGTATCGATACCCAAAAACTTTATGGAGAGATGCGCGCACTAGGCGAAAATATCAATCAGATAAACAGTGGTATGCAGATTGCGGTAAGCGATAAAATGAAGAGTGAACGGTTTAAAACAGAACTTATTACAAACGTGTCACATGATCTTAAAACACCGCTTACCTCGATAATAAATTATATCGACCTTCTGGAGAAACTGAATTTAGAGGATGATGAGGCAAGGGAGTATATTGAGGTATTGTCACGCCAGAGTATGAGGCTTAAAAAACTCACCGAGGACCTCGTCGAAGCCTCAAAAGCCTCAACAGGTAATATTGAGATTGAACTGTCTCGGTGCGATGTGGGTATTTTGATTTCGCAAACGGTGGGTGAATTCTCCGAAAGACTCGAGTCGGCAGGGCTTGCGGTTGTAATGAATGTGCCAGAGGACCCTGTATTTATAATGGCGGACGGAAAAAGACTTTACAGAGTTTTTGAAAACCTGATGAGTAACATTTGTAAATATTCGCTCAAGGGAACAAGGGTATATCTCGAGTCTGAAGCCGATGATAAAAAGGTGAAAATCAGTTTCAAAAACATCTCAAAGGAAATGCTCTCGACTGGCTCGGATGAACTTATTAAAAGATTTGTAAGAGGAGATTCCTCGAGAAACACAGAGGGCAGTGGCCTTGGCCTTTCTATAGCAAAAAGCCTTACAGAACTCCAGGGCGGAGAGTTTGAACTTAAGATTGACGGAGATCTTTTTGTGGCCGATGTCATTTTTGAAATATGTAATTAAAAGAAAGCCATCTCGTAAGAGATGGCTTTCTTGATATAGTTTGTGCCCGACAAGGTAATTTACTTTACAAGCTTATTTATGTAGTTGCGGCGGTTATGCAGTACACCTCATCGGCCCCCGCAAGCCTTAAAACTTCGGCACAACGGTAAAGCGTTGACCCCGAAGTCATAACATCATCTACAAGCAAAACTTTGCCGCATATTACACCGTTTTTCTTTAAAACAAAGGCGGCGGATGCATTCTTTTGCCTATCCTTGCCTAATTGAAATTTCTGATTAGTTGAGCGGACTCGTTTTATAGGAGGCTTTATAAGAGGGATATCAAGTCCTTTTGCAATTCCTCTTGCCAGAAGTTCGGCGTGGTCAAATCCTTTGGAAAAACGCTTTGAACTTGAGGTTGGAACATAAGTTATAAAATCAAAAACGATATTAGCATATTCCTTATTAATCCGCTCCATCATACTGTCGCAAAGGAAATCTACAACCATTCTGTTTCCGCTGCTTTTAAGTTTGTAAATGAGCGACCGAACACTGCTGCTTTTAAAATCGTAAGCACTGATGCACCGCTTATAAGTTTTGCGCTTTTTACATACGCACTTTTTAGGTGTCTTTCCGCACCGCTGACATCTGCCGAGGTCAAGCAGAAATATACCCTGCGAGCAGTCTTTACATAGCACGTTACGACAAGGTTTCTTGCACCGCGCACATTTATTCGGGAAGAAAAGGTTTATTAAATCACTATATGAATTTTG
>JAZQLL010000153.1:0-5885 GCA_045542675.1 Oscillospiraceae bacterium | reverse complement strand
CCGACTACTTTTTAAAGGTTGTCGAGGCAAAAGAGTTAATTGCAAAAAATATTGCAAAAAACTCTTCAAACGCCTGTGAAATGGTTGGCATATCCCGTAGTACATTTTACCGATACAAGGATTGTGTCGAGGTTTATGACAACGAGCAATCCAAAGCGCTTACGCTATATTTAAGTCTTAATGATAAGCCAGGTGTACTTGCAAATGTTCTTGATATTCTTAGAAATGCAGGAACAAATGTTCTTACAATTAATCAAAGTATGCCTATAAGCAGTGTTGCCCCCGTTTGTATTACCTTGAGAAACGATAATGTTTCCGATGAAATTGCCGTTGCGCTTGATGCCCTATCAAAGACAGATGGCGTTATCGAGGCAAAACTTGTTCACTTTTAGATTTTTATGAAAATGGAGTAAAATATATGAGTAATCACAAAATTGCCGTTATGGGATACGGCGTTGTCGGTTCGGGAACTGTTGAGGCGTTTGATAACACCCGCGACAGTAACGAAAAGAAACTCGGCAAAAAAGCAGAAATAAAATATATTCTTGATATAGTTGAGCATAAAGGTACGGGATTTGATGAGAAGTTCATTTCCGATTTCAGTATTATCGAAAATGATCCTGAAATCACCGTTGTTGCAGAGGTTATCGGCGGAGTAAATCCAGCTTACGAGTTTACAAAAAGATGTCTTTTAGCAGGTAAAAGCGTTGTCACCTCTAACAAGGAACTTGTTGCAACAAAGGGTGCTGAACTTTTAAAGATTGCTAATGAAAAAAATGTAAAATATTTGTTTGAGGCAAGTGTTGGCGGCGGTATTCCCATTATCCGTCCTTTAAGATACTGTCTTGTTGGCAATAACATCACTCAAATCGCAGGAATAGTAAACGGAACTACCAATTTTATATTGACCAAAATGTTCCGCGAGCAAATGTCCTTTGATGATGCCCTCTTGCTTGCAAAAAAACTTGGTTATGCCGAGAGCAATCCATCCGCAGATGTTGATGGACACGATGCTTGCAGAAAAATCTGTATCCTCTCTTCCCTCATTAGCGGAAAACATATTTATCCTGAGCAGGTTTACACTCAAGGCATAACAAGTATTACATCAAAAGATGTTGCTGCCGCAGATAAAATCGGATACACAATTAAACTTATCGCATACTGCAAGGTTCTTGAAAACGGAAAATTACAGGTTTTGGTTTCCCCAATGCTTGTAAATCCTAATAGTAGACTTTCTAATATATCAGATGTTTTTAATGGTGTTGTGGTAAATGGTGATGCCGTCGGTCAGGCTTCCTTCTTCGGACCTGGTGCGGGCAAACTCCCCACCGCCAGTGCGGTTGTTTCCGATATCGTTGAATGTATCAGAATGGAAGGCGTAAATGAGCCTGTGTTATGGCAGGATAGCGCAAAGGATACCGTAATAGATCGAAAAGACGGCAGTTTCCCCTTCTACATAAGAGCCAAGAAAACCGACTCGCTTGAAAGCCGCCTGCTTTCGCTCTTTGAGTCCCCCGTTCTTACAAGCGAGATTGATGGCGACCTTATATTTATTACTAAAGAAATTAAAGAGGCTGATTTCGAAAACGCTATTGAAGTTCTTAAACAAAACGGTGAAGAAATTAGTTACACTTTAAGGGTTTTAAACTGATTATAATTGAAATGGAGATATAAATTATGGCAATGATCGTTCAAAAATTTGGCGGTAGCTCGGTTGCTAACGCCGACAGGCTTAGAAATGTTGCAGGTATTATTACCGACACATACAAAGCCGGAAATGATGTTGTAGTTGTTGTATCCGCTCAGGGTGACACAACCGACGACCTCATTGAAAAAGCGAAGGAAGTTAACCCTTCCCCTTCTAAAAGAGAGATGGATGTTCTCTTAGCAGTTGGTGAGCAAATTTCAATTTCTCTGCTTGCTATGACTATTGAGTCTATGGGATTCCCTGTTGTTTCGCTTACAGGTTGGCAGGTTGGAATGAAAACAGACTCCAACTATGGAAACGCCAGAATTTCAAGCATCAATTCCGAAAGACTTCACAACGAGTTACTTAAGAAAAACATCGTAATCGTTGCAGGATTCCAGGGAATTAACAAGTATGACGATATTACAACCCTAGGTCGCGGCGGCTCGGATACAAGTGCAGTTGCACTTGCCACAGCACTTAAAGCAGACCTTTGCCAGATTTACACCGATGTTGACGGCGTTTACACCGCTGACCCGAGAAAGATTCCCACCGCTCAGAAACTCGAGGAAATCACATTCGATGAGATGCTCGAACTTGCATCTCTCGGCGCTCAGGTTCTTCACAACCGTTCGGTTGAACTTGCAAAAAAACACAATTTGGAGCTTGAAGTTATATCAAGTCTTGAAAAAAAACCCGGCACAAAAGTTAAGGAGGCAGTAAAAATGGAAAAAATGTTGGTACGCGGAGTCGCTGTAGATAATGATGTTTCAAAGGTTGGTATTGTTGGTCTTCCCGACAAGCCTGGAGTTGCATTTAAAATCTTCTCAATCCTTGCAAATAAAAAGGTAAATGTAGATGTAATTCTTCAGTCAGTTGGTCGTGATGGCACAAAGGATATCAGTTTCACAGTTGCCCACAACAATTTAGACCTTGCAGTTAAGGTCATCAACGAGAATCTTGAAGTTCTCGGTGCCACAAAGGTTGTTACAAAGAACAATCTCTCCAAGGTTTCGGTTGTTGGCGCAGGCATGCAGAGTAACCCCGGCGTAGCAGCTAAAATGTTCGAGGCTCTTTCCGATGCTAACATCAATATTGATATGATTACAACAAGTGAAATCAAGGTTTCGGTTATCATAAGTCGCGATGATAGTGAAAAAGCTGCCAGAGTTGTACATGACGCTTTCTTTAATAAATAAGCATACAACAAAAAACACACTGCAGAATCTGCAGTGTGTTTTTTTATTTTAACATTTTTAGCTTTTCTTAGTGATTGCTTCTTTTACTGCCTTTGCAATGCTTTGGGCATCAAGTTCAAAGAGCGGAATAAGGTCCTTAGCAGGTCCCGAGAAACCGAATCTATCCTTTACACCTACTCTTACTACGGGCACAGGATAATTTTCAGAAATTGCTGAGCAAACCGCCTCACCCAGACCGCCGATAATATTGTGCTCTTCGGCAGTAACAATGGCGCCTGTTTCTTTAGCCGCCTTTATTACGATTTGATCATCAAGAGGCTTAATTGTATGAATATTTATAACTCTCGCGGATATTCCCTGATCTTTTAAAATATCGTGAGCAATAAGTGCCTCGTTTACTTCAAGTCCCGTTGCAATAATTGTTGCATCGGTTCCCTCTCGCAATGTTACGCCCTTACCAAGTTCAAATTTATAATCCTCGCTATTCACTCTGGGAACTGCAAGTCTTCCAAATCTCATATAAACAGGGCCTTTGTGCTCGTAAGCGGCAAAAACGGCTTGTTTTGCCTCTATATCGTCACAAGGATTTATAATAACCATTTTAGGAATTGTTCTCATAAGAGCAATATCCTCGCAACACTGGTGTGTTGCGCCGTCTTCTCCGACGGTTATTCCTGCATGTGTAGCGCCGATTTTAACATTTAAATTGGGATATCCTATTGCGTTTCTTACAATTTCGTATGCTCTGCCTGCGGCAAACATTGCAAATGTACTTGCAAAAGGCACAACACCTGTTGTAGAAAGTCCTGCTGCAATTCCCATCATGTTACACTCGGCAATTCCGCAATCGTAAAAACGCTCGGGAAATTCCTTTTTAAACATTCCTGTTTTAGTGGCGGCTGCAAGGTCTGCATCAAGTACAACAACATCAGAATATTTTTTTCCGAGTTCAACTAAAGCCTGTCCGTAACTCTCTCGGGTTGCTTGTTTAATAATTTCTGCCATTTTTATGCCTCCAATCCCGCGAGAGCCTCACTGAGCTCTTTCATTGCTATCTCATATTGCTCATCACTGGGCGCAGCGCCATGCCAGTTTACTGCATTTTCCATATAGGAAACACCCTTACCCTTAATGCTCTTTTGAATAATTACGGTAGGTTTACCTTTTGTGTTTTTAGCTTCATCAAATGCCTTTTCATAAAGATCAAAATCGTGTGCATCAATCACAATTACATTCCAGCCAAACGACTCAAATTTCTTATCAAACGGCTCGGGAGAACAAACTTCCTCTAGTGTTCCATCAATTTGAAGACCGTTATAATCAATAATTGCGCAGAGATTATCAAGTTTTTTACTGCCCGCAAACATAGCGGCCTCCCAAACCTGACCTTCCTCGCTTTCACCGTCACCTAAAATGGTATAAACTCTATAGTCCTTTCCTGTTACTTTTGCGCCAAGCGCCATTCCGCAGGCAGCGGATATACCTTGACCGAGTGAACCCGAACTCATATCAACGCCCGGAATCCCCTTCATATCAGGATGTCCTTGAAGTCTGCTACCAATATGCCTGAAGGTTTTAAGTTCATCCACAGGAAAATAGCCACGAAGAGCAAGCGCCGAGTAAAGCGCAGGGGAACAATGTCCTTTCGAAAGAACGAGTCTATCGCGGTTTTCACTCTTGGGATTTTCGGGATCAATATTCATTTCCGAAAAATAAAGATACGCAAGCAAATCGGCTATTGATAGCGAGCCACCGGGATGACCCGACTTAGCACTGTGTACCGCCTCAATAATTCCCTGCCTTATTTTGCAAGCGGTTATTTCAAGTTCCAACCTTTCCTTTTCAAGCATAAAAAGACCTCCTAAGCGATGCTAAATTAGAAATTTCATTTGTTTCTTAGTTTTTCCAAATATTTTTCAAAATACTGCGGCAATAAACTATCAAAAAACATCTGTTCATTTGTTACAGGATGTGTAAAGCCCAAAACCTTTGCATGCAAGCACTGTCCACCTAATTCCTTAATAACCTTCTTAGGTCCGTAAACTTCATCGCCCACTATAGCGTGACCAAGGCTTGCCATATGAACTCTTATTTGATGAGTTCTGCCGGTTTCAAGTTTACATTTGATATAAGTAAATTCCCCAAAACGCTCAATAACCTCATAATGAGTTACCGCTCTTTTTGAGTTCTGCGCCGTTATTGCCATTTGTTTTCTTAAAACAGGATGCCTGCCTATAGGGGCATCAACTGTACCTCTATCTTGTTTCAGATTACCATAAACAACAGCGTGATATTCTCTTGTTATATTATGCTCGGCAAAGAGCTCTGCCAGGCCATTGTGCGCCTTGTCATTTTTTGCAATAACCAGAAGTCCGCTTGTATCTTTGTCAATCCTGTGTACAATTCCGGGGCGGTTTACTCCGTTTATCCCCGACAAACTTCCCTTGCAGTGAAACAAAAGTGCATTAACAAGTGTACCCGACAAATTACCTGCCGCAGGATGAACGACCATACCTTTAGGCTTATTTACAACAAGAATATCCTCGTCTTCATAAACGATGTCAATATCAATATTCTCGGGCAAAACTTCCAAATCGACATTTTCGGGTAGTGTAACAGCAACACAGTCGCCGGCACTGAGTTTATAACTTTTGGATACAACCTTGTTATTAACGGTTACTCCGCCGTCTTCTATTATTTTTTGAATTCTACTGCGTGTAAAGTCTAAAAGCTTGTCACTTAAATATGCATCTATTCTCGCGCCCGCCGATTTTTCTTCTGCGATAAACTCAAATTCCTGCTCATTCATCGCTTTTTACCTCTGAAAAATCCCCATTTTCACTAATCCTAGGCTTTTCTTTATCAAAAAATATTACATAAATTATCATAAGTGCCGCGCCGATGCAAACACAACAATCGGCAAAATTAAAAACTGCAAAGTTTATTATTCTAAAATCAATATAATCTATGACTTTTCCATAAAAAAGCCTTTCGCCTCT
>JAZQLL010000152.1:0-10927 GCA_045542675.1 Oscillospiraceae bacterium | reverse complement strand
TAACACCATGCCCTTCCTTAGTGTTCTCGCAGCGCTTACCGCAGTTGCCGCAGTTGTATTGCTCTTTATCTTTGTGTTCCCTAAGAAGAAAAGAGACAATCTGCCCAAACTTCTGAAAATGGTTTGCGACTTTTTCACCTTTAAAGATCTTTACCTTGAGATAATCCTTCGTGCAATTTATGTGCTCGCAACCGTTTGGTGCATAATTCAAGGTGCGCTTATGTTATTCGGTTTCTCGGTTTACGAATCATATTTCTATGGTAGCAACCACGTCACCTGGTTCGGTGGATACGGACTCCTTCTTATGATCCTCGGACCCATTGTGTTAAGAATTGCTTTCGAGATCATTATGATGTTTATTCTGCTTGTTAAAAACACCATCGAAATTAACGGCAAACTTAAAAATCAAAACAAAGATCAGGTTGTAGAAACTGAAGAAGCTCCCGAGATTATCGAAGCTGAAATCGAAGAATAATTTTCCGCTAAAAAGGAAAAAGGCTACGCCAATCGGCGTAGCCTTTTTGTTTTGTTTTTACTTATTTTCTGTAGGGAAATACTTCTTTATAAGCATAAATGCGATGATACATGCGGCGCCGAGGCACAAATTTACAAACATCGTCCAAATGTTAGGTTCTCTGCTAGTCAAACTGGACGTGGCATTTATTCCCGTCATTACACCATAGGCGATTATCCATCCTGCCGCTCCACCGACATTCTCATAATTTTCAATGCCGCTTTCTACGCTCTTATAACTCGATTTTACAAGATTATGTATCTTTTTAAGACCTATGCGAGTTATAATGACAACCCCGATACCGATGCCGATAAACACTATTCCGCAAATGATTCCGATTATTCCCATAACTGCGGTGGGAATATTATAAAAATATTGGCGGAACTGATAAGGAATGTTACTGAGGTCGATATTGACATCACCGATAGCTGTTGCAATGCTAAATAAAATAGTAACCAGAATGCCTGCACCAAAAAGTATCCATCCTGCTACCAAGGTAACAATATAATCGGCATAGACCGCTCCGCTTATTGCTCTTATATGATTAAAATTGACACTTTCTCTTTTGGCGGCTGTGAAGCAGAGCCAGGAAAATATAGCAATAATTACTGTTATAGGAGAAAATCCGAGGGATGCAACGCTTAAAATGATACAAAGCACCAAAAAGAGCGGATCTTTAAAGATAGATATAAATCTATCTCCTGCGGGATTAAAGCCGAGCGCTTCTATGGGCGCCTGCGTCGGCACTTGGTATTGCGGCTCTGTATATACGGGCGGCACCTCTACCGAAGGAGCAGGTGAGGGAGCAGGAGCTGCCTGAAGTTCAAGATTGCTTCCGCAGTTCTGGCAAAAACGCGCGCCCTCAATATTTTCATAATTACATTTAAAACATTTCATAAAAAAACCTCCTTACTGGATGCTAAAATTATTCTAACACATTCCATCGCCGTTTTCAACGTGTTTTTTTGCTTCTTTAACAAAAACTTGACATTTCGTTGTATAAATGCTATAGTAATACAACAGGATATGGAGGTATATACTTGAAATAAGGTCAAGTGTTTCTACCAACCGCCGCAAATGGTTGACTACCGCTCGTTTTCGAGGGTGGTCTATTTTTTTACCCTATTTTAAATTTTACGAATTGAGGAACAATAAAATGAATATCTATTTAGAAATTTTCGGTTATATCGGAACGGCGCTTGTTCTCGTTTCAATGATGATGACAAGCATAAACAAACTTCGCATTTTTAATATCGCAGGCTCGGTTATAAGTATGATTTATTCAATATTTGTATCAGCCTGGCCGGTAGTTTTCCTTAACCTCGGAATGATTATTATAAATGTGATACAACTTATCCGCGCGGCTAAAAAGAGCCGTGCCGACTAGTCTTAGAGAAAGGAGCTTTAATATGAAACTTATCATAAATGGCCGCGGCGTAGAGCCGCAGGTCGACCAATCATTACTTGATATTATAAAAGAAATGGGACTTACCACCGATAAACTTTCCACCAATCCTATTGCCGCAAAGATTGCGGGTGAAGTTTTCACCTTAAATTATGTACCCCTTCGCCAGAAGGACATTCAGGTTGAGCGTGAATCACTAAGAAAAGCAATGGCGGCATCGGGCGGTAAGGTTGGACTCCTCTACTACACCGATGCAGCAGGCAAAGAGGCATACAACCGCACTGCGCAGTTTATTCTCTTTATGGCGCTTCGCCAGCTTTGGCCCGAGTGCCGCGCTAAAATGAACTGCACCATCGGCGGCGGACTTTACATTAAGGTTATCGGCGCAGTAGATTTCTCGGCGCAAATGCTTAAAGAGCAGGTCAAGCAAATAATCTCTGAGGACATTCCCCTCTATCGCCGCAGAATCAGTACCGTCGATGCTATCGACTACTACTCAGCGCAGGGTCAGACCGACAAGGCGCGTCTGCTATCCTACCGCAGTTTTCCATATCTTGATGTCTACGAGCACGGCGATTTTGCCGACTACTACTACGGCGAGATGGCACCCTCAACCTCATATCTTAAATCCTGGGATATTATCCCCGCTCCCGAAGGCTTTATTTTCATTTTCCCGAGCGATTTTAATCCCGATGAGGTAACCGATTATTCGGGAAGCCCCCATCTTTTCAATGTTTACACCGAGGGAACACAGTGGGGCGAGTTGATGGAATGCGAAACGGTTGCTGATTTAAACGAGCTTGTTGATTCGGGCAAAATCCGCGAACTTATCAGGGTAAACGAGGCGCTTCACGAAAAGCGTTTCTCGCAGATTGCCGATATGATTTGCCGCCGCGGAGCTAAGGCAGTTATGCTGGCAGGTCCGAGTTCCTCGGGCAAGACAACCTCGGCAAACAGGCTCGCCACACAACTTCGTGTTCACGGCAAGAAGCCGATTCTGATGAGTCTTGACGATTATTACATCGACCGCGATAAAATCCCCCCGGGGCCCGACGGCAAACTCGATTTAGAGCACATTAATACCATCGACACCGCCCTTTTCGGCGAACATCTCTCCCAGCTTCTTCAGGGAAAAGAGGTTGAACTTCCGACCTTTAACTTCAAGACAAGTCGCCGCGAGTGGAATGGACACAAACTTCAGCTTAATGACAACTCGGTTATCATAGTTGAGGGTCTGCACGCGTTAAATCCCGTGCTTTTACCTGAAGGTCTCGACGAAAATCTTGTGTTTAAGGTTTACGTTTGTCCCTTTATGCCGCTTAATCTCGATGACCACAACCGCATTTCGTCAAGTTACCTGCGACTACTGCGCAGAATTGTACGCGATTATGAGACACGAAATGCATCTGTTCAACGCACCCTTTCAATGTGGGACAGCGTAAGACAGGGCGAAAAGCGATGGATTTTCCCTTTCCACAAAAACGCCGATGTTATTTTCAACAGTTCAACCCTTTATGAGTTGGTTGTTTTAAAGAAACACATCTTCCCGCTGCTTACCGCAGTCGGTCCCGAGGACGAGTTTTACGATGAGGTCCGCGGTATCGTTAAGGTTCTAAACTTTGTCCACGAGGCAGAGGTCGACGATGAGATTCCGCCCACAAGTCTGGTGCGCGAATTCGTTGGCGGAAATAGTTTTTACAGAAACTAATTTTGATAAAATCAGTTTAGTCGGGCGGCGCCTCGCCGCCCGGCTTCCCCTCTCTAAAATATTACGGTTATAAACGTGTGGGCGGCTTTAATGTCGCCCATTTTTATTTGATCATAATGTAATTTGCTTTGTAGGGGAGGGTCTTAAGTGCTCTCCCGCAAGCCTCACTTGTGTAAAGGGTAGCGAAGCAGGAGAGCGGGAGTGAATGACAGTCCGGTGGTCTGTTAGAGCCGCGAGGTGACCGAGTCGAAACGAGAAGGGGACCACGTTAGCGGTGGAGGGGTTGTTATCGATAAATTGCTTTTTTGTTGCGCTCATGCCGCGCAGGCACCATATTTTTGTCCATAGCAACAAAAATATGGAAAAAAGTGCATTAAAGGGGGACCGACTGTCCCCCATCGCGTCGGATTCTATTTACTTAAAATCTCGTTTCGCCACAATATGCGAAACGAACCTGCAAAAACAAACACACACATCTCGACGCTCGTCCCCCTCTCGCGAGGACTTCGTCCTTGACCTTTTTCATATCCTGCATCTTATAGTAGGGGAGCGTCTTAAGCGCCCTCCCGCAAGCTTTGTGCAAATAATCAGTTTCCATCAAGTTGTAGTGCAAGCTATTTTGCCGTTATTGTTGACATCGACATAAAGGTTTTATATAATTTTTATAGCAATCAGAAAAGGCGGAAATTATTATGGGTAAGAAGTTTGAGGGCGTTTTATTTTGTACCGACCTTGACGGTACACTTATCGACGACAACAAGGGTATTTCCGAGGAAAACATAGCTGCCATTCGCTATTTTATGGATAACGGCGGTTATTTTACCTTTATAACGGGACGAGTACCGCGAGCGTGCAGTAAGATTTACGATGCAGTTTCCCCTAACGCTCCTATCGGCGCTGTAAACGGAGCAGGAGTCTGGGATTTTGAGCGCAGTAAATATTTGTTTACGATTGACCTTGACCGCTCAGCTCTTAATATTCTCGATTTCGTTCTCTCAAAGATGCCCGACATCTCATTCGTTGTTCACACCCACAAAAATGCCTACTTTTTTAATGACGGTCCCGAACTTATCCGTTACCGCAAAATCACCGGGCTCCCATACAGCACCTGCGACCTTAATGATCTTAACGAGCCTATGTGCAAGATAGTTTTTGATGATTTTAATCACGATAACATTGCCGCCTTAATGTCGCTCATCGCATCTCATCCCGACAGCGAGAAATTTGACCTTATCCGCTCGGCGCCCGACCTTTACGAGATTCTCCCTAAAAACGCAAAAAAATCCTTATCGCTAGGTAAGATTTCGGAAATTCTCGGCATCGATATAAAGAACACTATCGCCATTGGAGATTTTAACAATGACATTTCGATGGTTAAAATGGCAGGAATCGGAGTTGCAGTTGAAAATGCCTGCGATGACCTGAAAAATGCCGCCGATTTTGTAACAGTAAGCAACAACGAGAGCGCAATCGCAAAAGTTATCTACGCTCTTGATAGCGGCGAAATTAAGTTATAGTTTTCAAAATTAATATAAAAACACCCCAAAACGTACGGTTTTGGGGTGTTTTTTCTATACTATATGTATATACTGCTTTAAAATTTACTATCCGTAAATTCTCTTAGACTCTTTAAGTGACTCGATGGGGTCCATAAGGGGAAGGTACTCAAGTGCACAACATCCCTTATAATCTGTCTTATCGATTTCCTCAAAGATTCTCTTATAGTCATTCTCGCCAAACTGCAATTCATGTCTGCCGGGGCAACCTGCCGAGTGCAGATGACCGATAAGATCGAGATTGCCTAAAACGTTTGCGAGGATGTTTCCTTCCATAACCTGCTGGTGATAAATGTCATAGCAGAGTTTAATGAGAGGATGGTTGACTTCTCTTAAAATATCAAAAGCCTCAACCGATGACCAGAGGAAATATCCCTTATGATTTACGAGAGTGTTAAGAGGCTCAACAACTATCATAATGTCATATTCCTCAAGGATTTTTGCTGCCTTTTTAAGACCGTCCACAATGCATGCGCGCTGTTTTTCTCTCGGCTCGCCTGTATCGTAACCTACCTGCGAGATGAGTTTCTTAATTCCGAGTTTCTTTGCCTTTTCGCAAGCGGTTCTTACGCCCTCGAGATAGGGAGCAAGATCCTCGGCGGTGTTTACTCTGGGGTAGTCTGTGCAGATTGCAACAAACTCTACTCCGGTTTCGTCAAGCGCTTTTTTGGTCTCTTCAAAGTCAACATCGGTCATTTTCCACATTTCAACGGCATCAAAACCGAGTTCTGCGGTCTTTCTGATAGCCTCGTGAATGGGCAGACCTTCAAAAAAGATGGGCATACATACACTAAGTCGCATATTTTTCCCTCACTTATTTATTAAAGTAGATAACTTCGCCTGTCTCCATAGACTTGTTAGCAGCAAAACCGAGGCGGAGAGTCTTCATACCGTCGCTGTAGGGTGAACGGATGAGTGATTTGTCGCCTGTCATAACTGCATCAAAGAATGCGCGGTCGCACTTTAAGGTGTTCTCACCATCGTGTGCCTGAATGTCTCTGATTTCTTCACGGGTTGTGATAATAAGGTTTTTACGGAGTCTGTAATCAAGAACCATATCGTCGAGCGAAATCTCGAATCCGCAACGGGGACGCAGGCTATAACCCTCGGGCTTAACCTTTACATAGCATCCGCTAACGAGAGTAGCAGTAACGTGACCGGGGAAACGGAGAACTACTGTTGAGTGGTCATCTGTGTCGTACTCTTCAGAAGCGTCTACGCCGGGAATCTGCATGCCCTGGTTTGCAACAGCATAAACCGAGAGGGGCTCGCCGTAAAGCCAACGAAGTCCATCAAGAAGGTGGATGCTCTGCTCAACGAGCTGACCTGCGCAGGTTGATTTCTTCTGCCACCACCAAGCCTTAGGTGTTCCGCCTACCCATGCGCCGTAAACAAGTCCGCCGCTCTTATGTTTGGGGAGTTCTTCCTTAATATATTCCATAACATTTAAGTATCTGTCCTGGAAACCTACAGATGTGATAAGGCCCTTCTTCTCTACCTCAACGAGAACCTTCTCAGCGGTCTCGATGTCGATATTAAGGGGCTTCTCAATAAAGAAGGGGATTCCCTTTTCAACAATTTTAAGTTCGCAATCGCCGTGAGCGGTAGGCTCAACAGAAATCATGATTGCATCAATTGTGTCGAGGCTCTCTGCATCAATGAGCTCGGCGTATGAGTTATAAACTCTTGCCTCAGGCCATCTCTCAGCAGCAGCGGCTCTTCTGTCCTCTCTGATTTCAGCAAAAGCGGCAACCTCAATGTCGTCCATTTTTGCGATAACGTCCTCATGGTCCTTCATGCGAACGCCCATACCAACAAGTGCAACTCTAAGTTTTTTCATGATTTGTCTCCTTTTTTTAAATTTTTCCTTTACAAAGGAATTATCTTACGATATAATTATATTGCAAATTTTTCGCATATTCAATGATAATATATTGTAAAACTATAAGGATATTGCCTATGTTTGTTGAAATTAGAAAAAAATACACCAAAAATCCAACTCCGCTTCCCTTTGTTGTTTGCACCGCGGGTCAACTTTCCTTCCAAAATGCCATTGACAGACCGTATGGAATCAAGTTTAATCACCTTCTTTTAGTGACCGATGGCGAGGGAGTTTTCTCGGTCGGAGACGAGGTTTTCTCCCTGTCGGCAGGTGAGGGAATTTTTATGCGACCCAATATCGCGCACACATATAAATCCGCGGGAGACTCTTTTTCGACCCTTTGGATAACCTTTCTCGGAGCCGAGAGCGTACTTGATTATTACAAAATTCCCGAGTATCTGCGTTTTGACTCCTCGGCGGCTCTCGTTTCTTCCTCGCGCGCGCTTTACAACTTCTGTATGGGAAACAGTACCGTTTTCACCCGTTCGGCAGAAGGCTACTCCTGGCTGATTTCCTGGTTACATACACTTTTTGCCCCGTCGGCACCTATTACAGTCAGAGTAAACCGATTTTTAGAAGCAAACTTTTCCCGCCCCCTGACTCTCGACGAAATCGCCGAAGCGGCGGGAATGAGCAGATTTACCCTATGCCATTATTATAAGGAAAACTGCAACACCACCGTTATTGCCGAACTTAAAAAAATTCGCATCGCTAAGGCAAAGGAAATGCTCAGGCACAGTAGCGACAGTGTTGAGTCTATTTCACAAAACTGCGGTTTTGACTCACCCAGCTATTTTGGAAAGCTATTCAAGTCCGAAACCGGCGTTTCCCCGCTTCAATGGAGAATAGAGAGAAGGAACAGATAGATTTTTACATTGTAGGTACCATTCTTCATTATAATCAACACAAAAACACTCCAAAACGCTTGTTTTGGAGTGTTTTTATTTTACTTACTGTAATATTATTATAAATTTATACTTTTAGTTTAGAATTCCTCACTGTCAATTTTCTTACCTGTAAGGCGTTCGGTAATTTCAATTAAATCCTCGCGGCTTAAATAATCGACGGTGATGCTGCCGGTATTCTCGCCCGCAGGAGAAATGCGGACCTTTCTACCCCAGGTTTTCTCGAGCGCAATCTGAAGTTCTTTATAGAAACTGTCGGGACGAGTGCTCTTGATTTTTGCCTTGGGAGTTCTCTGCATTTTAGAAACCATCTGTTCGGTTTGACGAACAGAAAGCGAATTTTTTATAACCTGGGCTGCCGCCTCACAAATCTGCTCATTTTCCTGGAGCGAGAGAAGGGCTCTGGCGTGACCCATTGACAAGAGGTTATCCGAAACCGCCTCTTTTACCTCATCGGGAAGTTCCACGAGGCGCATAGCGTTTGCAACTGCCGAGCGGGATTTTCCAACCTTTTGGGCAATCTCGGTTTGTGTTAAGTTAAACTGACGGGCAAGCGCCTTATAGCCCTCGCCTTCCTCAACGGGATTTAAGTCGCGGCGCTGGAGATTTTCAACAAGCGCAACCTCCATTGCTTCCATATCCGAGTACTCACGGATTACAACCGGCACCGATGCAACCTGTGCAAGCATTGCGGCACGGTATCTGCGCTCGCCTGCGATAAGTTGATATTCTCCGCCGAGCATGGGGCGGACGATAAGGGGCTGGAGCACGCCGTGTTCTCTTATTGAATCGGCAAGCTCGGTAAGAGCGCCCTCATCAAAATACTTTCTCGGTTGCTCGTGGTTAGGCTTTATTTCGCTAAGGCGGAGCGTAACAACACCGCTATCGCTCTCCATTATATTGTCTTGAAAAAGCGCGTCAAGACCTCTACCAAGACCACCTTTTTTTACTGCCATGGTCGTTTTCTCCTTTACGAACTGTAATTTTTATGGTGATTTATACAAATAGTTTATAAATTTACCTGTTTTTTGCTATAAATTCAGCGGCAAGTTCCATATATGCTTTTGCGCCGCGGGAAGCAGGGTCGTAGTAAATTACAGGTTTACCAAAACTCGGGGCCTCGGAAAGACGGACATTTCTGGGGATGGCGGTTTTGTAAACCTTGTTGGGAAAGTACTTTTTAATCTCATTTGCAACCTGAACGGTGAGGTTAAGCCTGCCGTCAAACATGGTAAGTACAACGCCCTCAATTCCGATGTTGGGGTTGTAAAGGCGCTTAATAGTTCTGATGCTATTCATAAGCTGCGACAGACCCTCGAGCGCGTAGTACTCGCACTGAATAGGAATAAGCACACTATCGCAAGCACAAAGCGCGTTAATTGTAAGAAGACCGAGCGACGGCGGACAATCGATAAATATAAAGTCATACTTATCGCGCACCAGCGAAAGCGCTTTTTTAAGCCTAGACTCTCTGCCCTCACCGCCTGCAAGTTCAATTTCGGCACCTGCAAGGTTAAGCGACGAAGAAACAAGGTCAAGATTCTTACAAACCTCGCGCACAGTCGATTCCTCGGCAGTTGCGCCTGCGCAAAGTACGTCATAAGACGAGCGCAGAACACTCTTTTTATTAACTCCTAGTCCGCTCGTAGCGTTACCCTGAGCATCAAGGTCAACAAGCAGCACCTTTTTGCCCAAAGCGGCGGTACAAGCCGCAATATTAACGGCGCAGGTAGTTTTTCCGACGCCGCCTTTTTGGTTAGCCAAAACTATTATCTTTCCCATAATTCGTTCCTTATATAAATGTATCATTGTTACCTTAATAATATAATTATAGCAATCATTTTGTCCAATGTAAAGCACAAAAAAATAAAAGACCCTTTCTTTCGACCTTTTTTGCAGGTTTCATAAAGAAAAAGTCCCTTATATATGTATTATTTCGCAGTTTTTTGACTCGGCGTAGCGCACTGTAAATGCCGTACCGCCGCGGTTTTGTCTGAGGTAGGCAATACAAGTCTCGCTACCGTCTACCATAGCCTTATTTCTATCAAGCATACAGCCATTATAGTATGTTTTTGATAAACACATTATGCGATTTGCCGCTTGGGTGTGAGCATAATAGTGTTCCTTCTGCTCGGGCGGGAAGTTTTTGCTCTGGTCAAGGCAGGGTATATACATTACAAACTTAATGTGCGGGTAATCCTGGCGCACCGAGATTACGGCATCAGCGGCGAGAGTATCAAACCCCAGAGCGCCGCCGCATCGAAATTCGGTGTATCCTTCTTTTACGAGCCTTATTATCTGGTCTTTTACCTTAAAATATAACTCGTCCTCGTCATCATATATCTTTCTATGACCGGTAAAACAACATATTTTGTCCATTTTTTCTCCTTATGATTTACCTGCGCCGCTCGGTTTGGGAATTTTAATGGTATATTCAATAAATCCTTCGGTTTCGCCGCGCACGGCACTTGCCTTTACGCCGTTTTTGCGCATAGTTTCAATTGCCATATTAATGGTGTTTATAAATATTCTTAAATCCTTGAAAACCATTGTAGTTTTGCCGCTTTTCTCGTTTGAGAGCAGTTTTTCTATGTATTTTTCGGCCTGCGCCACATTAAGAGAGGATGCCGCAATGTGATATAGCGCCTTTCTTCTTAAATTCGCATCATCAATGCGCAAAAGGGCTCTGGCATGCCGCTCGGTAAGGTTATTTTTTAATATTACCTCACGCTCTTTTTGCGAAAGACGCAGAAGTCTCAGTTTATTTGCAACGGCGGACTGAGAAAGCGAAAGCCTCTGTGCAATCTGCGACTGTGTAAGACCCGTTTTGCCTATTACCTCGGAAATTGCAAAGGCTTCTTCAAAAGGGTTTAGGTCCTCGCGCTGAAGGTTCTCTACAAGCGCCAGAACAGCGCTTTTATTTTCATCGGCATCAATGATAATGCAGGGAGCGGTTT
>JAZQLL010000151.1:0-3544 GCA_045542675.1 Oscillospiraceae bacterium | reverse complement strand
TATCAAAAGTCAGCATACTTATTGCCGAATCTATTTTGGCGTTAATAAGGTCGTTTATGGGAGAAATGCCGTAAATAGATTTGTAAAGAGAGCAAAACTGCGACTGACTGTAATTTATTTCCGCCGCCATTCTGGAAATCGGCCACTCTTCATCCAGGTGAGTAAACACAAGGCCGCGCAGTTTACGAAATTTTTCCTTCGTTTCCTTTTTTATATCAAGCACTCTTTTACCTGAAACCGCTCTGCCGATTTTTATAAAAAGTTCCTCAAATTTTAATGCTATGAGGCGTTCATTATCCTGCCCCTCGGCATAAAATTCCGATTCCATTTCGCTTATAAGGTCGGTTATAAACTCAGCGTTAAGAGGATAGTAAATTTTATCGGGCTGTATGCCGTTTTCCTCAAAAAGCCTATCAACATCGCCCGTAAAATGAATAAAATCGTGCACCATCGGGGAAAGGGTTTTAAAATGTTGCGGGGTTTTGGGTCGGTAGATAATAAGGCTATGGGGCTGAGTTTTTACAACTTTACCGTCGCAAAGTAGTTCAACGCTATTAAAAAAATGAAGAAATGTATATTCCTCGTGACCGTACGGCCTGTTAAGGCAAGCCCCCTCAGGTTCGGGATAGGTATGTCTGAGTCTCGATAGTTTTACCATTTTATCACCCCAAATTATTATAAGACCAATCGTAAAATATGTCAACTATTTCCGTGACAAATGTAATATGCCCCGTACCGACTATCCCCGCCCCCAATGGATGCGCGAGGGCGGCTACTGCTCGTTTTCCTTTGATATTACATGTGCCCTGAAAGATGGTGAAAATACCATCGTTGTGAATGCGCAGGACGAGCTCGGTTATCTCGTTTGGGATGAATATCCCTGGGGTAACGATTTGGGCAGCGTTTCGGGACTTAGGACAATTATCCCCGAATGGACCGACCTTATGCATCGCGATTTTAACCACCCCGCACTTGTGGGTTGGTGCCCCTTAAACGAGACCTATCACCTTATGGCGCTCAACGAGGATACCCACCGTCTGCTATATCGTATTTCCAAGGCAATAGACCCTACACGTCCCAGCGGCGGTATGCACTACAACACCGATATTGAATTGAACAAAACGGACTTTACTTCTACGACCGCTCTCCCAAGTTCTCTAAGGAAGTTTATGCCCGAATCCGCGCAGTTAATAAAATTGCCGCGTATATAGAAACCGAAGATAAGTAATACAAAACCCCTGCGAAATTTCGCAGGGGGTTTTAATTTAGATTTTCATAATACCTAGTGCATCGAGTATTGACGAGATAAGAATAAGCACGATGCAGATAGGTGCTACATATTTAATAACTATAACAAAGAGTTTTTTCCTCTTGAATTTGCCGCTTGACTCAACCTCATCAATGAGGACCTGCGGTTTTAACACATAGCCGACAAAGATGCAGGTAAGCAGTGCCACTATCGGCATAATAACACTATTGCTTGCAAAGTCGAACATATCAAGGAAGGTCATACCGCCAACAGTTACGTGACCGAGTACTCCGAAGCCGAGGGTCGAGAGCAAGCCGAGGGCAATTGAGCCGGTCAAGACCACAAGGCATGTTGTATTTCGCTTCCAGCCAAGTTTATCGCGAACTATGGAAACCACAGTTTCCATAAGGGAAATCGACGAGGTTATTGCCGCAAAGAAAACCAGAAGGAAGAACAAGGCGCCAACAATGGTGCCGCCGGGCATTGATGCAAAAACTTTAGGCAGGGTTACGAACATAAGGCCGGGGCCCTTGCCGAGCGCTGACTCATCGCCTCCCGAGAAGGAGAACACCGCAGGGATAACCATAAGTCCCGCAAGAAACGCGATTCCCGTATCAAAAAGTTCAATCTGACTAACCGATGACTCTAAGTTTACATCCTTCTTCATATACGAGCCGTAGGTTATCATAATACCCATCGCAAGCGACATCGAGTAGAAAAGTTGTCCCATTGCGGCAAGAACTGTTGTAGCCGAGAAGTGCGAGAAATCGGGGGTTATATAATAGAGAAGTCCATCTATCGCGCCGGGCATAAACAGTCCGTAAATTGCGACAAATAAAGTGAGTGCCACCAAAACGGGCATCATTATTTTACTTACCTTTTCGATTCCCTTTTCAACGCCAAGGAGCAC
The DNA here is from genome assembly GCA_045542675.1 of Oscillospiraceae bacterium. Lineage (GTDB taxonomy): Bacteria > Bacillota > Clostridia > Oscillospirales > Ruminococcaceae > SIG578. Next base: position 1,385 of record JAZQLL010000151.1, on the reverse strand, counting down.
TACAAGTGCGGTAAGTCCAATAAAGACTAAGAACCAGATAATAGGTTGCCAGGTCTGTGAAATAAATCCCTCAAAATATCCGTCTTTAGCAGCCTCTGCGGCGCCACCCGACACAAAAACGCCAAAGTATTTTACTACCCAACCGCCGATTACCGAATAGTAGGGCAGAATTATCATCGGAACTATCGAGGCTATCCAGCCGATAAAACCGAACCTCTTATCAAGTTTTTTAAAGGCGCCAATGGCGCTTGTGCCCGTTTTTCTGCCGATTGCAATTTCGGCAGTCATAAGCGCAAAACCGAAGGTTACCGCAAGAATAAGGTAAACAAGCAGGAAAATTCCGCCGCCATACTTTGCGGCAAGATAGGGAAATCTCCATATATTTCCAAGTCCCACCGCCGAGCCTGCGGCGGCAAGTACAAACCCAATTTTACCTGTAAAACTACTTCTTTTTTGTTCTGACATACTAACCTCTCATTTACTAAATGTTGTGCTGATTATATCACTTTTTTGTCCTATTACAAGCATTTTATTATCCGTAAACCTTACTGTTTCCGCTTATGCTATCGACAATCTTATTTTTATTCTCTTTTTTGTGGCTCAAGAGCCACTTAAACACTTCGTAGTTTTGGTAGGTGGCATCCCAACTGTTGTGCGCCGCATCAGGATAGACCGTAAGTTCTACCTCACCACCTGCTCTTTTAAGCGACGCCACCATTTTCTCGGATTCCTCGGGCAAAACGGTTGTATCTTTTGCGCCGTGAAACGCCCAGACGGGAGTGTTTAAAAGCCTGCCGCCGTCCCAATACATTCCACCACCGCAGATGGGGACTATTGCGGCAAAAAGGTCGGGCGCACTTTGGGCAAGATACCAACTTCCATAACCGCCCATACTGTTGCCCATAAGATAAAGGCGGGTACTATCCACATCGCCGCGCGCCGAAACCGTACGCGCAAGTTCTTTTAGGGCAGGAATATGGTCAAACCAAGAGTAACCGCTGCAAACGGGCGCTACGCAGATAAAGGGGAAGTCCTCGTATTTTGCGGTCACCGAGAAAAACGGATTTTGCAAAACAATCTCGATTTTCTCCCCTCTTGTTCCCGCACCATGCAGGAAAATTATAGCGGGATACTCCTCGCCATCCTTGTAATTTTCGGGGTATCTTATAAGATAGTCAAGCTCTCCAATTTTTAAGTATTCAACTCTCATTTTTAGCCCTTCCTTTGAGTAAACACCTACTTAATTTTTTACTATATATTTAAGCATATTAAACTGCTTGACGCCCATTTTTTCGAGCATTTGCTCACTTTTTTGCCTATCTTCCTCGGTGTTAAACTCGGGAATTAATGGCAGACGTACCATAATTTTCTCGGGCGGAAAAATC
>JAZQLL010000150.1:0-5601 GCA_045542675.1 Oscillospiraceae bacterium | reverse complement strand
TTTGAGGATGTTTGCGCCGTTTCGGATAAACCTTTTATAGCAACCCATTCAAACTGTCGAAAAATCTGTAACCATAGACGAAATTTATCAGATGAGCAGATAAAAGAAATAATAAAACGAAACGGTTTAATCGGTCTTAATTTTTACCCCGTGTTTTTAAATAATCGCCCCAGTGCCGCGTCGGCAATAGATATTTTAAGGCATGCTGAACATATTTTGTCGCTCGGCGGCGAAAATGCACTTTGCATCGGCACCGATTTTGATGGAGCTGAAGTTATAACAGAATTTGACTGCGATAAAAAACTTTTAGGACTTCAAAAGTTTTTCATAGATGGTGGCTTCTCACGGGAAATCACCGAAAAAATCTTATTTAATAACGCAAATAATTTTTTTAAAACCTTTCATAAGGATGTGTAAATATGAACTACAAAAGCACAAGAAACAGCAGTGTGGAGAAAACCTCTAAATTTGCCATTGCAAATGGTATTTCGGTTGAGGGCGGTCTTTTTGTACCTGCCGAAATCCCTTCGATTTCTATTAAAGAACTCGAAAATATGGCAAATTCGAGTTATAAGGCGATTGCCAAAAATGTTCTCTCAAGATTTCTCACCGATTTTACAAAAGAGGAAATTGAGGATTGTGTAAACAATGCTTACACCTCGAAAAAATTCGGCTCAGATGACACTGCACCGCTTCATAAATTAAATGGTACTGCCAGCGTTCTGGAACTATGGCATGGTCCTACCTGCGCATTTAAGGATATGGCGCTTCAGATTTTGCCTCATCTTATGATGACCTCGGCAAAAACTGTGCTCGATAATAAAAAGATAGTTATCCTCGTTGCAACCTCGGGTGATACAGGTAAAGCCGCACTTGAAGGCTTCAAGGATGTTGACGGAACTTCAATCCTCGTTTTCTATCCCGAAGATGGAGTAAGTAAGGTTCAGAAACTTCAGATGAACACTCAAGAGGGTAACAATGTCTGTGTTTGCGGAATCAACGGAAACTTTGACAACGCGCAAAACGGCGTAAAAGCAATATTTACCGACCCCAAAATGAGAGCAAAACTTGAGGAGAATAAAATGATATTCTCGAGTGCAAACTCTATAAACTGGGGTAGACTTGTTCCGCAGATTGTATACTATGTTGCATCGTACTGCCGCCTTATCAAAAACGGCGATATTAAAGCGGGCGATAAGATTAACTTTGTAGTTCCTACAGGTAACTTCGGTAATATCCTCGCAGGTTACTATGCTATGAAGATGGGCGTTCCCGTAAATAAACTTATCTGCGCGTCCAATGCTAACAATGTTCTTACCGATTTTATCAAAACAGGAACATACGATAAGAACCGTGATTTCTATACAACAATTTCGCCTTCAATGGATATTCTCATTTCGAGTAACCTTGAGCGCCTTATCTACGATATGTATGATAACGACGATGCAAAGGTTAATGAGCACATGTCTGCACTTGTAAAAGAGGGTAAATACACAGTTTCCGATAGCGTAAGAGAGAAGATTCAAAGCCTCTTTGTCGGCGGTTGTTGCGATGATAAACAGACCCTTGAAACGATCGGAGAAACCTTTAAAAAGTATAACTACCTCTGCGATACACACACCGCAGTTGCAGTAAAGGTCTATGAGGATTACTATAAGGAAACTGGTGACCTTACCAAAACTGTTATTGTTTCAACTGCAAGCCCCTACAAGTTCTCGGGAAATGTAATCTTTGCAGTAGAGCCCGATGCTGATACAAGCGACGAGTTTGCAGTTATTGATATGCTCGAAAAGGCAACGAACACAACTGCACCTGCACAACTTAAAGAACTTAAAAACAAGGATGTTCGCTTTAAGAACACCTGCGAAAAAGAGGATATGGAGAAGGTAGTTCTCTCAAATCTTAAAATCGACTAAAACGGAGGAATGAAATGTCGCTTTACTGCATTTCTGACCCACATTTGTCCCTTTCCTGCGATAAGCCGATGGATATATTCGGTGGTCGCTGGGAGGATTATGTAAATAAATTAGAGCAAAACTGGAAAGAAACAGTCGGCGAGGATGACACCGTTGTAATCCCCGGCGACATTTCTTGGGGAATGAATTTAAACGAGTGTCTTGCGGATTTTGCTTTTATAAATTCTCTTCCCGGTAGGGAAAAGATAATTTTAAAAGGCAATCACGATTATTTCTGGACATCACGCTCTAAAATGGAGGATTTTTTTAAAGAAAACGGTCTTGATACCTTAAGAATTCTCCACAACAATTTCTTTCCGTATGACCAAAGTTATGGGATTTGCGGCTCGCGCGGTTGGATAACCGAGGCGGACACCGGGCATGACCAACTCATTATAGACAGAGAGGCTCAACGCCTTGAAACGTCGATAAAACTATGCGTAGAGAGTGGTAGACAGCCGATAGTTTTTCTTCACTATCCGCCACTTTATGCCGAAACGGTTTGTGATGAGATATTAAGCGTGCTCAAAAAATATGATGTAAAAAAATGCTTTTATGGACACATTCACGGCAGTGGTTATCGCTATGCTATTGATGGCGTTTGCGAGGGAATTGATTTCCGCCTTGTGTCCTGCGATTATCTTGAATTTTTGCCGGTTAAAATTTTTTAAGAAATTTCTTAAAAAGTTGCAAAAAATAGTGGAAATTTGAGATTTCGTGTGATATAATCAATAGGTTAAATGATGTTACCCAACATAACAACTTTTTAAAAGGCAATTATTTGCCAAAGCAGGAGGAAGAAAAAATGACTTTAGTTTCAAAAAACAACATCGAAACAAACAAAGTTGTGCTCGAAATTTCAGTTGGAGCAGAAGAGTTTGAGGCGGCTTGCGCAGCGGCATATCGTAAGATGGCGGCTAAAATTAATGTTCCCGGATTCCGTCCCGGAAAAGCGCCCCGCTCCATCATTGAAAAGAGATATGGTAAAGAGGTATTTTACGAGGATGCAGTGAATGAACTTTATCCCGTTGCATATAGCGATGCAGTTGCAGAAGCAGGTATTGAGCCTGTTGACCGCGCTGATATCGAGGTTCTCTCGGTTGATGAGAATGGATTCTCATTCAAAGCAACTGTAACAGTTAAGCCTGAGGTTGAAGTTTCCGATTATAAGGGAATTAAGGCTGACAAAACAGTTAAAAAAGTAACCGAAGAGGATGTAAGCGCAGAAATTGACAATCTTCGCAACCGCAATAGTCGTATAATTACTGTTGAGGATAGAGCTGCTCAGGATGGCGATAACACCATCATTGACTACGAGGGCTTTGTTGATGGCGTTGCTTTTGAGGGCGGAAAAGGCGAGAAACAGCCCTTAGTTCTCGGTTCAGGTCAGTTTATCCCCGGCTTTGAGGAGCAGATTGTAGGTCACAATATCGGCGATGAGTTTGATGTTAACGTAACATTCCCCAAGGAGTATCATGCTCCCGAACTCGCTGGTAAAGAGGCAACATTTAAATGTAAGCTTCACGAGATTAAAGTTCGTCAGCTTCCCGAAGTTGATGATGAGTTTATTAAGGATGTTACCGAGTTTGATAGCCTTGATGAGTTTAAGGCAGACGCTGAGAAGAAGATTGCCGAGCGTTATGAGAATGCCGCAACTGCAGAGGTTGAGGATAAACTCATTGATACAGTTATCAAGAATATGAAGGCAGAAATCCCTGAGTGCATGTTTGAGCACGCTATCGACGATATGGTCAGAGACTTCCAGAGCCGACTTGAAGCACAGGGTATGAACCTTGATATTTATCTCCAGTATACAGGCATGGATATGGCTGCATTCCGCAAGTCTTTCACCGAGCAGGCAGACAGACAGGTTAAGATCCGCCTTGCACTTGAGAAGATTGCTCAGCTTGAGAATCTTACTGCAACTGCTGAAGAAGTTGATGCAGAGTACGAGAAGATTGCAAAGAGCTATAACATTGAAGCGGCTCAGATTAAAAATTACATTCCTGCTGACGAAATTGAGAAAGACCTTGCTATGCAGAAGGCTATCGATTTCGTAAGAGATAATGCAGAAATTACCAAGAAGGCTGCAAGAAAGCCCGCCGCAAAGAAGACAACTGCTAAAAAGGCAGAGGGCGAGGAGAAGGCTGAGGAGAAAAAGCCTGCAGCAAAGAAAACAACAACTGCAAAGAAACCCGCAGCAAAGAAACCTGCTGCAAAAAAGGAAGCAGACGCTGAATAATTTTGCGCCACGGCTCCCAGAATAGATCTGTAAATCGATTCCGAAGCCGCGAGAATTCAAAGCTTCGGAACGGTTGTTTTTAAAGAAATTTAATCCGAAAGGAGATATTTTTATGAGTTTAGTGCCTATGGTAGTTGAGCAAACAAGCAGAGGAGAGCGCTCTTACGATATTTTCTCCCGCTTGCTCAATGATAGAATTATAATGCTTTGCGATGAGGTAAATGATGCAACCGCAAGCCTTGTGGTCGCTCAGCTTCTTTATCTTGAGGGTCAGGACCCCGATAAAGATATTCACCTTTATATCAATAGCCCCGGCGGTTCGGTAACTGCAGGTATGGCAATTTATGACACAATGAATTATATCAAGCCCGATGTATCGACCATTTGTATCGGTATGGCGGCAAGTATGGGCGCATTCCTTCTTTCTGCCGGCGCTAAGGGTAAGAGATTCGCTCTCCCTAATAGCGAAATTATGATTCATCAGCCCCTTGGCGGCGCTCAGGGTCAGGCAACAGATGTTATGATTCATGCTGAGCATATCATCAGAATTAAATCTAGATTAAATCAGATTTTAGCCGAGAATACCGGTAAACCTCTTGATGTTATCGTAAAGGATACCGAAAGAGATAACTTTATGACTGCTCAGCAAGCCGCGGATTATGGTATTATTGATAAGGTTATTGATCACAGATAAAAGTTTTTGAAATGGGTGAAAATTATGCCAAATGGTAATGACACCAAAGAAGTAAGACGTTGCCTGTTCTGCGGTAAAACGCAGGACGAGGTTGACACTCTTATAACAGGTCCTCACGCGGCCATTTGTAATGAGTGTGTTGACCTTTGCAACAATATGCTTTATCCCGGTAAAAATACTGTTAAAAAGAATCCTCCTAAAAGCCGCAGTGTTGAGATAAATGTGCTGAAACCTGCGCAGATTAAAGAGGTTCTTGATCAGTATGTTATCGGTCAGGAAAAGGCTAAGATTGCGCTTTCTGTAGCGGTTTATAACCACTATAAGCGCATTATGAACAACATAAATAATGCAAATCAGTCTGATGTTGAACTTCAAAAGAGCAATGTGCTGCTGCTTGGTCCTACGGGCGTAGGCAAAACCCTTTTAGCGCAAACTCTTGCAAAGACACTTGATGTTCCGTTTGCGATTGCTGATGCAACAACTCTTACCGAGGCAGGATATGTTGGTGAGGACGTTGAGAATATTCTTCTGCGCCTTATTCAAGCGGCGGATTTCGATGTTGCAAAGGCTGAGTGCGGAATCATTTATATTGATGAGATCGATAAGATTGCAAGAAGAAGTGAAAATCGCTCAATTACCCGCGATGTAAGCGGTGAAGGCGTTCAGCAGGCGCTTCTTAAGATAATTGAGGGAACAGTTTCAAATGTGCC
>JAZQLL010000149.1:0-6812 GCA_045542675.1 Oscillospiraceae bacterium | reverse complement strand
ATCCCCTGCTGAGCGCCGCGATTTTAAGTGTGCTCCCCGACGTATCCTTAATTGATGTTGGCGAAATGGCGGCAGAGAGGATTGCAAAATCGCTTTGTGAAGAGGGTCTTTTATCTGGCGGCGGGGTAGTCGGATCGTAGCCATGTCGTTCTGTGAGCCAAGGAGTTGTTCCATGGAGTTGTCTTCCTAAGACCGCTTGGCCTCCGACTTATCCCCTGCTGAGCGCCGCGATTTTAAGTGTGCTCCCCGACGTATCCTTAATTGATGTTGGCGAAATGGCGGCAGAGAGCATTGCAAAATCGCTTTGTGAAGAGGGTCTTTTATCTGGCGGCGAGGGCAGATGCGAGTTTTTCGCAACCTCGGATACCGAAGGATTTAGACTTAAGGCGCAGGCATTTCTTAAAAGAGAAATCAGCAAGGTAAATCTTATAAAATTGTAATCGGAGAAATGATGAAAAAGGATGTATTTATAAGGGTAAAGAGCCTTATCGAAGCCGACGGCGAGACCGATAAACTCGACATAACTACCCGAGGAAAGATGATGCAAAAGGACGGAAGCGTCTTTTTAACATACAAAGAAACCGACCAGAACGGGTTTGACGGATGCTCGGTTCTCATCCGCGCCGACGGCGAGGAGAGGGTCACCATCAGTCGAAGCGGAGACCTTAAAAGTCAACTTTTAATCGAAAAGAACAAACGAAATCTCTGCTCCTACTCAACCCCCTACGGCAGTACAATGCTCGGCATAACCTGCGTGGGCATAAAGGCCAAACACAAAGAAAATCCGCTTTATGAACTGTCGGTTTGTTACGAACTTGATGTCAACAGTTCGCTCATCTCAAAAAATCAGTTGTTTATCAAAATAAAGGAGTGCTAAAAATGGCAAACATTATAGCCAAGGCAAAAACACAAATCACAAATGCGGTTATCGCCGCATCAGAGAAGGCTTTTTCAAAAGGGATTCTCCCCGCGGTTGTGCCCGATACATTCGCAGTTGAGAAAACGAGCGACGCTTCGCACGGGGATTTCGCCGCAAACGCCGCAATGGTGTCGGCAAAACTTATGGGCAAGGCTCCCCGAGACATTGCAAATGCCATTTTAGACAGCCTCTCGCTCGAGGGCACTCTTTTTGAGCGCGCCGAGGTTGCAGGGCCCGGATTTTTAAACTTCTTTTTAAGCGAGGGCTATGGTGCCGAGGTTATCTCTTCGGTTCTCTCAGAAGGCGAGGATTACGGCCGCTCGGATTTTGGCAAAAATGAAAAGGTTATGGTTGAGTTTGTTTCGGCAAACCCCACAGGACCTATGCATATAGGAAATGCGCGCGGCGGCGCACTTGGTGACTGTCTTGCCGCAGTGCTCGACTGGTCGGGACACGATGTCACCCGCGAGTTTTACATTAACGATGCAGGAAATCAGATAGATAAGTTCGCCCTCTCGCTTGATATAAGGTACAAGCAGATACATCTGGGCGAGGACGCAGTAGAACTTCCTGAAGACTCCTATCACGGCGCCGATATTTTAGAGCGCGCAAAAGAGTTTTCGGATGTTTACGGCGACGAGTTTATGAATAAAAGCGAAAGCGAGCGCCGAGCCGCACTCGTAGAATTCGCGCTCCCCAAAAACATCGCGGCGCTTAAAACTGATTTAGAGAAATACCGCATTTATTACGATGTCTGGTTTAACGAAAGTAAACTCCACCGCAGCGGACTTGTTAAAAAGGTTATCGACATTTTAACCGAAAAGGGACTCACCTACGAAAAGGAAGGCGCCCTCTGGTACAAAAATGCCGAGTTTATGGCAGAGAAGTTAAGGGCGCAGGGCAAGAGTGACAAAGAAATCGAGAAACTCGAGCTTAAAGACGAGGTTCTCATTCGCGCAAACGGTAATCCCACCTATTTTGCCGCCGATATTGCCTACCACTACAACAAATTCTCCGAGCGTGGATTTAGCCGAGTTATAAATGTTTGGGGCGCTGACCACCACGGCCACGTAGCGCGTCTTCAGGGTGCTATGGATGCCGTCGGTCTCGATGGCAGTAAACTCCATATAGTTTTGATGCAACTTGTTAAACTTATGCGCGATGGCGAGGTTGTAAGGGTTAGTAAGAGAACGGGCAAGTCCATCACACTTCTTGACCTTCTAAACGAGGTTGATGTTGACGCCGCGCGACTTTTCTTTAACCTACGCGAGCCTGCATCCCATCTTGATTTTGATCTTGACTTAGCAGTCAGCCAGAACTCGCAGAACCCCGTTTACTATGTTCAGTACGCCCACGCGAGAATTTGCTCGATTTTAAAATCGCTCGAGGCGGATGGCATTTCTGTAAGAGAAGCGTCGCACGACGAACTTTGCCTCCTAAACTCCCCCGAGGAGAAGGAACTTATTTCCCATATAGCAAGACTTCCCCAGGAAATAATTTATGCCGCCGAGCATTACGACCCCGCAAAGATTACAAGGTATGTTATTGATCTTGCGACCCTTTTCCACAAGTTCTATAATGCAAACCGCGTAAAACTACCCGAAAATGAGCCACTTATGCAGGCGCGAATTGCCCTTTGCATCGCGGTTAAGACGGTTATCAAAAACGTTCTTACAATGTTCGGAATTTCGGTTCCCGAAAAAATGTAATAAAAAAGGAGCAGACCTTGTCGGTCTGCTCCTTTATTTTTTCTTTTTATTTTTAGGTTTTGTTGTGTGGCGTTTATTTGATTTTTGCGCGGGTTTGGCGGCGGGATTTTTATCGGGAGCGACAAGGCAGTTTTTATTAAAACCTATTAGGTCGTATCTACCTGCTTTTTTAAGAGCCGTCAGTACAATCCTGCGGTTTTCGGGTTTAAAGTACTGCAAAAGTGCCCTCTGTTCTGCCTTTTCCTCAGGTGTTTTTGGGACATATACTTTTTCCATTGTGTAGGGGTCCAGTCCCGTGTAGAACATACAGGTTGAAACTGTTCCGGGGGTTGGGTAAAAATCCTGCACCTGCTCGGGACGAAGTCCCTCTTTTTTAAGGAAAAGTGCGAGTTCTATGGCATCGTTTATGGTGCTGCCAGGGTGCGACGACATTAAGTACGGTACCAAAAACTGCTCCTTGCCCACGTTCTTTGTTATCTCGTAAAATCGCTTTTTAAAGCGGTTATAAACCTCTATATTAGGCTTGCCCATTTTAGAGAGCACATTATTTGAAACGTGCTCGGGCGCGACTTTAAGTTGACCGCTTGTATGATGCTCAACAAGTTCTCTGAAAAAGGTTTCGTCGCGGTCGGCAATGAGGTAATCAAACCTTATTCCCGAGCGGATAAACACCTTTTTAACGCGCGGGAGCGATCTTATCTTGCGAAGGAGCGAGAGGTAGTCCGAATGGTCGACCTTCACCGCCTTACACATTTGAGGCGCAAGACATTTTTTATCGGCACAAAGTCCGCTCTTAAGTTGCTTTTGGCAGGAAGGGGCGCGGAAATTGGCAGTCGGTCCGCCGACATCGTGAATGTACCCTTTAAAATCGGGCATCGCGGTTATCTTTTTTGCCTCGTCGATGACAGATTCGTGGCTTCGGCAGGTTATCTGCCTGCCCTGATGGTAAGCGAGCGAGCAGAAATTGCAGGCGCCTGTGCATCCCCTGTTGTGAATTATCGAAAACTTGACTTCCTCGATAGCGGCAACGCCGCCGAGAGCCTCATAAGATGGATGATAATCTCGCTCAAATGGGAGCGAATAGACCTCGTCCATTTCCTTTTGCGTTAGCGGCGGCATAGGTTTATTCTGAATGACGAGATAGCCGCCGTGCCTTTGAAGCAGCGCTCTGCCGCGCACTGCATCGTGCTCGGTTTGCTGAATTAAACACGCCTTGGCGTAGGCTTTTTTACCCTTTTCACTATCCTCGCTCACAGCCTCAAACGAGGGACACTCCTTGGTGTCGCGAGGGGTAAAATCCGCAGTTTTTATCTTGTAGCAGGTGCCCAAAACATCCTGCATTTCACTTAAAGTTTCGCCCGCATTTAGTCTATGCGCAATTTCAACAATGTGCTTTTCGCCCATTCCGAACATTAAAAGGTCGGCATCCGACTCAATAAGAATTGAGGGTCGCACACTATCCGACCAGTAGTCATAATGCGCGAAACGGCGAAGCGAAGCCTCTATTCCACCGATAGCAATCGGCACGTCGCCGAAAATACGGCGCAGGGCGGCGCAGTAAACTGTTACGGCGCGGTCGGGTCTTGCGCCCGATTTTCCGCCCGGAGTATAAGCATCGTCACTTCTTTTTTTCTTGGCGGCTGTATAGTGCGCTACCATCGAGTCGATATTTCCGCCGTTGACCAAAAAGGCGAGTCGGGGTTTGCCGAAACGCTTGAAATCGGCATCGCTCTGCGGCTGAGGAATTATGCAAACGCGAAAGCCTTCCCTCTCCAGAACGCGCGAAATAACCGCCGTTCCAAACGAAGGATGGTCAACATAGGCATCGCCCGTCACTATTACAAAGTCGGGAGTGTCCCAACCTCTTTTGAGCATTTCCTCTCTTGTTATAGGTAAAAAAGACATAGTTTTCTCCTAATCAAACAAAGTAAAAATTAGTGTCCCAAGCGGGCACATAAGGGTAGTGGCGCATATAAATTTTATAATCATCGCGGATTTTCAAAACCTCTAAAGGAATGGTAAAATAATCATCTGCCCTGTGGTAGCAGGAAATAAGCATTTTAGGTTTGCTTTTTAAGAGGGTTCGACTGCCGCCGCGAATTGCCGCCGCCTCATTTCCCTCAACATCGAATTTTATATAATCGAAATCGCGCCCCAGGCTATCAATGGTAATTGACTCTATTTCTCCCTCTCCGCCAAGGGAAGAGCCGCGCGATGCAGTAAAGGAAAACGGGATTTTCCCAAGCGTATCACTTACGGCGCAGTTGATGGGAGTAAGGGAAATGCCCTCGGTGTTTTTTATAAGTTTTGCAAAACTCTTTTTGTCGGGCTCAAGGGCGGTTATGTGAGAAAAATTAGGGCATCTTCTAACAAAATCCAGAACTGTATCACCATTGTAGGCGCCGAGGTCTAAAAACGAGGAGTTTTTGGGAAGTTTTAAGATGTTTTCAAAGGCCTCGTCCTCGCTCGTTTCGCAGCAAAAAAGCCTGTTTATATCACCATCAAGATGGAACATTACCGTTTGTTCAAACACCTTTTTCGACTGCTCGTCGGCAAGGCGGCTGTATACAAATTTAAGTTCGCTCTTATGTTTTTTTGCAAACTCTAAATTGAAAATTTCCTTTCCGTACACCGCAACATCGGCGCAAAGCAGAGTTTGTCTACTCATTATTTTGCGGATATTTTCAAAAACCTCGCTTCTGTTTGAGCCAAAAGAAAAAAGCGCCACAAACTGCCCAAATCTCGCCTCGGCTTCACTAAACGAGATAACCTCAAAGCCTCGGAAACTGCGGTTTCTTACAAATCCGTCACTTGCGAAAACGCCGCTTACTTTTACTCCTACTCTTAAAAGTTCGTCGAGTATCTTATCGGCGCCGTTTCCCGTTCCGTACAGAAGGATGGGGCGCGACTCATTTTTTAGGTTTTGCCATATATCCATAATTTTTTGCGCCCCTTTCCTAAGTATATAAAAAGCATACCACAAGTGCGGCTCTTTTGCAAATATTTGCGGCGCAAAATTTTTATATTTATGAGCATTTTACTATTGCAAACTCTTTTAAAGTTTGATATATTTTAGGTAAGATGGGTCGCCTGGCGACGAAAGGAGTAATTTTATGAGTTATCCCATAAAAAAAGTAAGCATTGAAGACGTTATCACCCTTTACGGAAATTTCCCCGTTCCTATGGGCGAAATCACCGCTACAGAAACGGGTTTTGAGTATAAAAACGACCTTTTGAGCGTTGTTTCCACCGAAGAAAAGGACTCTTCGGGTGTTATTTCGAGAAAAGATGTTGTTACCAACATTTCCGATAAAGATATAACCATAAATAAGGCGCTTTGCAAGTTTACACTAAACGGCGGCGAGACCCAGGTTTACACCCAGTTTTCCGAGTGGTGCACCGAGTCGCAGGGCAAGTGGCAGACACTTGTTACAGAAATCGGCGCCCGAAGTGACGAGATCCGCAGTAACAGCGGAGCCGCTCCCTTTGTTGCAATCTACAACGAGCAGACAAGCCGCGGACTCGCTTTTCACATTATGGCAAAAAGTGCCTGGAGTTACAATGTCAGAAAGTACTTCCTTGCCAAAGATGGGTACAGAAGAAATGTCGTTATCGAAATTGGTATGAACTGTGAGAACTTTTCATATACCTTAAAGCCAGGCGAGAGTTTAAATCTTGCCGAAATTCTCTACTACGAGTACAGAAACCGCGTTGACCTTGACGCTTTCAGACTTCACCGCTATTGCAACAAGCGTTTCCCTGCAAAAAGTTTCCCTGTCATCTACAATAGTTGGATGAGTTATTTCGATGACCTTAATTTTGACAACCTTATGGCTCAGCTCAAGGTTGCCAAGAAGCTCGGTTGCGACTATTTTGTTATCGATGCAGGTTGGTTCGGTGCTCCGAGAGTCTGGTCGGGTAGCGTTGGCGACTGGGAAGAGGTTCAGGATAGCGGACTTATGGGCAGAATGAAGGAACTTTCCGATGCGGTAAGAGCCGAGGGTCTTAAGTTCGGACTTTGGTTTGAGATTGAGCGTGCCGCAGGCAACTCAAAGTCCTTTGCAAAATATCCCGAGCATTATCTCTTTGACGGAACTTGTGCATTTATTAACTTCGCAAGCCAGGAAGCCTGCGACTACATATTCAATGTGTTCGCCGAACAGGTTAGAAAATACGACATTAAG
>JAZQLL010000148.1:0-3094 GCA_045542675.1 Oscillospiraceae bacterium | reverse complement strand
ACAAGGTCATTGCACAGACCTTTAATTTTAGAGAGCATATCCCAGGGGTAAACGCTGTCATCAAATAAACTCTTAAGGTAAGGAACATTGCACTCGTAAAGTTCTTGTGTTTTAACGAGTTTTTTCATTTTTCACAACTCCTTTTCTCTTTTTAAGGACGCTTTGCCTCGCCCTTGACAGTATTTATTATAATTATATCCCGAAAAATATGCAACAAACTTTGGTTTACATTTTGCAACAAAAATCAAAACTTGTGTCACCCACAGGTTGCGAAATCTCATTTTTTGGCTATGTAGAGCCAAAAAAATCCCCCGCTAAAAGTAGCGGGGAAGTTTTTAAAAATCTCGGTTATTTACAAAAATCCGAAAAATCATCTATAAGTTCTTGTGGAAAATCCGTTCTTTTATATAGCGACGATATGTCACTTGTGTTTATCTTATATCCAAAATGACTTATGTCATTATAAATCTTAAGGGTTACATTTTCATTGTCTCCAAACTGTGAATTCCACATATTTATATCTGAATCAAAAATCTGGTTATCGTATTTACTGTTTATAATGAGCGTTCTTTTTCCCGAGCGGTTTATATTTTCGGTTACATTCAACTTATTATAACTGTTCCAGTAGTAGTCGGTGGCACCATAGTAATAATAACCCTGAGCATCTTTGTCTGATGCCTGCTTTGCCGCCGCGGTGTATCCTCGATAAACTTCGGCGCTTGCCGCGTCTGCAATCGTATACTGGTCGAGCAAAACATCTGCGAGATGTCGTGGTGTGCTATTGAAAAGAATCATTCCATCTATTTCCGAATCATCTGCCGCGATCTCGGATGCCATTTGACCGCCCAGGCTATGCCCCAATAAGTACACATTACTTATGTTTTGCTTTTTAAGAAACTTAAGCGCCGCCGCACAGTCACTTAAATATTCCTCGTCAACGCCGGCGGTCTGCTTGAAACTATCGGCGTAATTTAAGGTGCGTTTGTCTATTCTCAGGGAGTTTATTCCGTTTTGAGCGAGTCCTATAGCAATATCTTCAAACGGAGCGAGCGCTCCTATGGTTTCGTTATAGTCATTTGGCCCGGAGCCCGCAATCAAAAGAACTGCCGGGTGCTCCTTTCCGTCACTTACATAAGTATAAACCGCGTTTAGATCATACCCATCGTTACTGAGCACAAAATATTTTTCTGTCACTTTTTGTTCCCGATTTATTTCAAATGCCTTTTTAAAAGACACATTTCTGACAAACGAACATATTTTCGTATTTTTTAGTCCCACGCTCAAATCAACGCTGATATTTTCAAAATCTAAAACTGTACTATATGTATCTGTTCCGTCAGCCGATGTGATTTCTTTTTGGGACACGCCGTTTAAGTTTCCGCCGATAAACGAAAGACTGTCAAAAAGATGCGCAAAATCGTCCGCGCCCATAATCTTCTTCATTTCCTCGTCAGCGTAGTCATAGAGTTTATCGGCTTCGCTATTTTTCCATGCCTCAACAATATAGTCAAACAACTGCGAATTTGTCTGAGGCTCTTGCGCCGCGCAGGAAGAAAATACCAACATAATTGTTACAAGCAAACAAATTAGAATTTTTTTAGCCTTCATTATGATCCCTCTTTACAATTCATAATAACTAAACCACAGTCCGTGAATGGTGTTTTGATGAAAAACATATTTTATTTTCAATCCAAGATTTTCAAACTTAAGCAGATGGTATATCACATTTGAAAACTCCTTGTCATTTGTCATCTCGCAGAATGACACAAAACGCCCTAAAGGCTCTTTTGTATCTTTAAGCTGTTTTTTGAAAATTTCTACCGGCATATACTCAATGACTTTACCGCTTAGATAACCATACAAATCCGAGAGATTTTCGTAAACGATTGCCTCGGAACATTTTTGGACTATTATTTTTCTTATATCATCATCTGCTGTTATGGAACTTTGAGGCGCTATATCAAAAACACTCTTTCCTGCATCAAGAATCGCAATTGCCTCGGTAATCACACTGATTTCCTTTCTTTTTGCTTCAATAACCGCTTCTGCTTTGGCCTTGCGCAGAGTAAGTGCTTGCTTTAATGTGCTCCCTTGAGATTTGAGTTCTGAAATGGTCTTTATGGAAATGCCGAGTTGTCGCAAGATCTTAATGTTTTTTATCTGCTCTACCTGCTCCTGCGTGTACTTTCTGCGAGTTTCAAAATCTCCTCTGGTAGAAGTAATTATCCCCTTTTCCTCGTAAAACCGCAACGTTCGTGATGTTATGTTAAACATCTTACAAACCTCGCTTATATCGTAAAGCTTTTCCAATCTCTTCACCTCACATTAAAATTATATCACTTGACGCTACGTCAATGTCAAGCATTGTAACAACAAAAAGCCCTCGCACTGTGCGAGGGCTTGAAAGTTTATACTCTTGCGTCCCAAAGACCGCAGAAGCTGTCAATGGGGTCAATCGCAGTAAAGGATTCGGGGCCGGTCATCAGCTTTTCAACAATGGCATCGATCGTGCTTTCCTTACTGTCGTAAGCGTTGATATAGGTTCTAAGCTGTGGGATATCGGCAAGCATTGTGGGTGCGTTAACGCTTATACCAATGGTGTGAACTTCGTAAACATACCAGGGAATTTCACCGCCGCCCTTTGACATACCAAAAGAGGGACGACCGCTTGCAACGTCGCAAAGGGTGATAACAAGGTCCTGACCCGCAACGAAGTCTGCGATAGCGTTTTTGCCTGCAAAGTACATATTAATACTGGGTTTTTCGCCTGCGGCAATCTGAGCTTTCATTCTGTCTAAGGGGCTCTCATAAATAAAGGCGTCAAAACCTTTTTCAATGAGCTTGTCGCGGAGCAACTCGGCGGGATTTTTGCCGCCGCCCATCATCATTTTAATGAGGTCATCCATTGGACTGGGGGCGCCCTTGATGTGAACTATCATAACACGCTTAAATTTAGTGGGCACAACGGGGAAAACATTCTTGTCCTTACACTTAACAAGTGTTATTGCATCGCGGCTTATCTGCTTTGCAGTTTCTTTGTACTCCTCGCGGCCTAAAACTTCACTGCAAGGCTTTTCGGGAACGAGCTCAGCCT
>JAZQLL010000147.1:0-4748 GCA_045542675.1 Oscillospiraceae bacterium | reverse complement strand
ATCTATATACAAATTAAAAAAATGTGCTCTCCAATGAGAGCACATTTTTTATTTATCCTTCTTTACAATTAGAGCTCTTGTTGCATTTAAAATAGCAATAAGACATACGCCCACATCCGCAAATATAGCGAGCGCAATGGGTACGCTTTCTTCACCAAGGAATATGTTTGGAATGAGCACAAACAGTTTGATTCCGATGGAGAGGATAATGTTCTGCCAAACGATTGAAAGTGTCTTTTTTGCAATCTTTATTGCAAGAGCGACCTTGCTCGGTTTATCATCAATTAGAACCACATCTGCGGCTTCCATAGCGGCGTCCGCGCCGATATTTCCCATAGCTATACCTAAATCCGCCCGAGACAGTACTGGCGCATCATTGATGCCATCGCCCACAAATAAAAGATTCTTTCCGTCTGCTTTTTCTTTTTCGACTTCTTCGAGTTTGGAAAGCTTATCATGCGGCAAAAGGGAAGAGAATACTCTGTTTATTCCAAGCGTATTTGCTACATCGTTTGCAACCTTTTCCTCGTCGCCCGAGAGCAGATAAAGTTTATTAATTCCGAGTTTTTTAAGGCTCTCGATTGCTTTTTTAGAATCGGGGCGAAGTTCATCGGAAATAACAATGTGACCAAGATAGGTACTGCTATCTGCAATATGAACTACAGTTCCGATGTGATGACATTTATCGCAGGGTCTTATCTCAACCCCAATAGACTGCATCATTTTTTCGTTGCCGACGTAATACTCTTTTGAGTCTATCTGAGCCTTTACGCCTTTTCCTGCAATCTCTTCAATTTTTCCAATTCGACCTTTGTCAATTTCCTTTTTAAACGCCGCTTTAAGTGAGAGGGAAATGGGATGGTCGGAATAATTTTCGCAGGTTGCGGCAAGTTCTAAAAGTTCATCTTCTGAAATGATTTCAGGGTGAATTGCAGTAACCTTAAAACTTCCTTGTGTGAGTGTGCCTGTTTTGTCAAACGCGCAGGCATCGGCTTTAGCCAGCCTTTCTATACTATCGGCACCCTTTATAAGAATTCCGCTCCTACTTGCTCCGCCGATTCCACCAAAAAATGTAAGCGGAACAGAGATAACGAGGGCGCAGGGGCAGGAGATTACAAGGCAGGTAATAGCCTTATGAATCCATAAACTCCACTCGCCGTTAAAAAGAGGTGGAACAATAGCCAAAACGAGCGCGAGAATAACAACAACAGGGGTGTAATATTTGGCGAAACGCGAAATAAAATTCTCGGTTTTTGATTTCTTATCGCTCGAATCCTCAATGAGCGAAAGAATTTTAGAAACCGAACTTTCGCCAAAACTCTTCTCGGTGCGGGCGGTTAAAACACCGTTCATATTTATGCATCCGCTAACTATCATATCGCCGGGAACAACTTCTCTGGGAACACTTTCGCCTGTAAGCGCAGTGGTATCGAGGAAAGATGAGCCCTCAACAATTACCGAATCAATGGGCACCTTTTCGCCGGGCTTAATCAAAATCAAACTACCTACCGAAACGTCCTCGGGGTTTACCTTTGTTACATTGTCACCTTCGATAAGATTTGCACTATCGGGGCGGATGTCCATAAGTTCACTGATGCTTTTTCTACTTTTTGCGACTGCGAGTTCCTGGAAAAACTCGCCTATGCGGTAAAGGAGCATAACCATAACACCCTCGCCCGCTTCTCCGACCGCGAAAGCACCGAATGTCGCGATAGTCATAAGGAAATTTTCGTCGAAAAACTTGCCGTGTATTATGCCTAGAAAAGCTTTTTTAATTACAACAAATCCTGCAATTAAATAGGATGGCAGAAAGCATAAAAGAGAGAGAAGTGTGCCTTCTTCAATGGGGATTACGCCTTCTAAAACTTTAGCGGCAATGAACAAAGAAACCGCCGCTATTATCTCTATCAAATCGCGTAGTTCGTGGTTTGTCATTTTGTACTTGTTTTCGTGGAATTTTACATCGGGCTCAACGATTTTGCAAACCTTAAAAATTTCGTTTGAGACCTTTTTAAAAATATCATCTTTTGCCTCAATAGTTAACTTCATTGAAACAAAATTAACGCTTACAAAATCGGCGCCATCAACCTTTTTGGCGGCCTCTTCCATCTTCATTGCGCAATGCGCACAATCTAAATTTTCTATAATATACTGCTTTTTCATTCTCATTCTTCTTTCTTGCCCGGAACGGTATCAACCTTTTTCATACTTATCTTGGAGAGGGGATTGCTCTCAAACGCCTTGTCAATCTGTTCGCTTGCAATATGGGTGTAAATTTCGGTGGTAGCAAGGTTCTGGTGCCCGAGAATCTCCTTTAAGATTCTAAGGTCAACACCGCCGTGCTGATACATAAGTGTTGCTGCAGTATGCCTTAGTTTATGCACAGAATATCCCTTGTCCGCAAGACCGCTAAGTTTAAAATATTTTTGCATAAATGCCTGTATTGTTTTGGGGCTGATTCTGTTTCCTTGGCGGCTTATAAACAGTGCCTGACTGTTTTTAGCGATGTTGTTAGGGCGAACCTTCATATATTCGGCTATCGCATCAAGGCATGATTTGTTAAGGTGAATGGAACGCTCCTTGTCACCCTTACCGACAACCCTTAATGTATCGCCCTTAATATCGTTTATATTGATTCCGCAAAGCTCGGATAAACGAAGACCGCAGTTTAAAAACAAAACTGTTATACAGTAATCTCGAGCGGCATAAGTGCCTTCAATAGCAGTGAGCAGACTGATGCATTCCTCAAGAGAGAGGTATTTTGGAAGCCTTTTTCTCTGCGAGGGAACTTCGAGTTCTGCAACGGGATTTACGTCTAAAAGATTTACCTTAACAGTAAGATATGAGAAAAATGTTCTCAGGGCTGAGGATTTTCTTGAACGGGTGGTAGCGATGTCACCTCTGTCGTTGAGCACATAGTATAGAAAATCATAAACTTCCGAAAGAGTAACAGTTCTGAGTAGTTCAATGTCAACATCGCCGATGGTTATTTCATCAAACTGAGTATCGGACGAAACGAGAGCGCGGTTTCTCTTTAAGAATCTAAAGAACATTCTTATATCAAGAAAGTACTCGTAAACGGTTTTTGGGGATTTGCCCTTGATGGTCTGCAAATAAACGAGAAATCTTTTAAGAATCTCGGGGCAATCGGTCAAAGAATTTATCTGAAACATTTTCTCACCTCGCTTATACTTTTATACCTTTTTATTATACTACGAAAAAAAATAATTGCAAATAGTTTTCAAATTAAATATAATATGATATTATATATGGGTTAATAGAAATTTGAAAGGTGGCGGGATGTTGTGTTAGTTTCAATTGAAAACGTAACTAAATTTTTTGGCGATAATAGAATACTAAACAATGTCTGTGCTACCGTTGAAGATAATGATAGAATCGGAATAATAGGCAGAAATGGCACCGGCAAAACAACTCTGCTTAATATAATTTGCGGCGAACTTGCATTTGATGAGGGAAAAGTGAATGTAAGCCGCAAAACAAGCATCGGATACCTTAAGCAAAATAGTGGACTTGAAAGTAATAGCACCATTTATGAGGAGATGCTTAAGGTTTTCAGTGACCTTTTGAAGATAAAAGATGAAATTAAAGCGCTTGAAACAAAAATGTCCCAAAACCTCTCAGATGCGGAATATAAGTTGGTTTCCGAGAAATACGCCGCGCTCTCAACCAATTTTGAACAGAGGGACGGGTATAATATTGATGTTAAAATTAAAACAGTACTAAACGGAATGGGCTTTGCAGATAAAGAGCTTGATACCGTTATAAACACATTAAGCGGCGGTGAGAGAACACGTCTTTCTATTGCGCGTTTGCTTTTACTCGAGCCTGCGCTCCTTGTTCTTGATGAGCCCACAAATCATCTCGATTTTGAAACAATTTCCTGGCTTGAGGAGTATCTTGCAGATTATAAGGGCGCCGTTTTAACCGTTTCCCATGATAGATATTTCCTTGATAAACTCGTTTCAAACATTTGGGAAATAGAAGATGATGTTTTGTGCACATATAAGGGCAATTACAGTAAATTTCTTGTTCTCAAAGAGGAAAAAATAGCAAGACAACTCAAAGAGTATGAGGAACAACAACAAAAGATTGCCAAAATGCAGGATTATGTGGCAAAAAATTTAGTTCGAGCATCAACATCAAAAAGTGCAAAGAGCAGAATTAAGGCACTCGACAGAATGGAAGAGGTTGAAAAACCTAAAACTTATACTAAGAAAATGCCGATAAATTTCGAGTATGATTTTGAGCCAAATTTCGAAGTTTTAAGTGTAAAGGATTTTGCCTTGTCAGTCGGAAAAGGCGAAGATAGAGCGGTTTTGTGTCCTAATGTTTCTTTTCTTATAGAACGCGGAGATAAACTTGCCATAGTCGGAGCCAATGGCACGGGAAAGACAACGCTTCTCAAAATTATCAAAGAAAACCCCTCAGTTTATAATGAAGTTCGGTGGGGCGGCAATGTTAAAATAGGATATTACGACCAGCATCTTGATATTTTAAATCCCGAAAACACAGTTATGGAAGAACTCTGGTCAAGATTTCCCAAAAGAGACCCCTTAAGCATCAGAACGACGCTTGGTAGGGCACTGTTCAGCGGTGAAACCATCGAGAAAAGAGTAGGAGACTTAAGCGGCGGCGAAAAGGCACGCCTCAGCCTTGCCATTTTGATTGAACAAAGACCCAATGTGCTTATAATGGACGAGCCTACAAACCACCTTGATCTCAATGTG
>JAZQLL010000146.1:0-6359 GCA_045542675.1 Oscillospiraceae bacterium | reverse complement strand
AGACCCGCGAAGTGTCGAAAAATGTAAAAATTCGCACTAATGAGCCTGTAAGAATGACGAGTTTTGAGATTTCAAAGCGTATTGAATCTACAGATGAACTTAAATGGGTTGTTTCGGAAACCGAGCGTCTTCTTGGTAAATTCTTGACTCAGACCGAGGTTTCTGTGCTTGTTTCCATGTTTGATTACGCGAATATTCCTGCAGATATTATTGTTATGGCAGTGGAATATTGTGTTTCAATAGACAAAACAAACCTTAGATTCATTGAAAAGACTGCTTATTCTTGGATGGATAATGGAATTGATACTCATCAAAAGGTTGAAGCACACATAACTTCCCTTGTAACTCAAAGGAATAATGAATCGCTCATTAAATCTGCTTTTGGTATCTGGGATCATAATCTGACGAGCAAACAAAAAGAATACGTTTCAACTTGGCTCGATGAGTGGGGTTTTTCCATTGAAATAATCAAAATTGCCTACGAAAAATGTGTAGATAACATAAGCAAGGTTGATTTCAGATACATCAACAAAATATTATCTAATTGGCACAGTAACAACCTTAAAAACGTTGCGGATATTGAGGCCCACGAAAAACAACGCACGGTCAACACAGCGGCATCAACTTTTGATGCAAAGGAATTTGATGATTGGTCAAATTACAGCGTTCCCGATCTTAGCAAAAAAGCAGATTCGAAAGGAAAGTAAAAATGAAGTACACAATACAGTCTCTGCATAAGGCAAGCAGAATTATTGACGAGCGCAGAGATAAAGCATTTGAAACATTTCGGGTTAATAAAGAAATTGCTTATGACAAAATCCCCGAGCTTATCGATATTGATAATGAGTTGTCTTCGTCACGCTTTATGATTTCAAGTGCAGTAATAAATCGCGGTGCAGATTTGCAAAATTCGCTCGATGAGATAAAGGAGCGAAACAATTTACTTTTAGAAAAAAAGAGAACACTTTTAAAGGCAAACGGATTTTCAAAAGACTTTCTTTCTATCCCCTATTACTGCAAAAAATGTAACGATTCAGGTTATGTGGATGCGATGCCATGCGACTGCCTTAAGGAAATACTTGATAAGATTAAAAAGGAAGAGGCTGCAGAAAAAGCAAACGAAAACACAGTTACTTTTGAGGATTTCGATTTAAAATATTATCCCGAATCATTAAATGGTATTCCATGCAAAAAAATAATGTCTCAAACACTTGAAAGTTGCAGAGGATACGCCGAAAACTTTAGTACCGCATCATCCAATCTGCTTATTTTCGGCGGTACGGGAATCGGCAAAACGCATATTTCCCTCGCAATTTCAAAGGTTGTTTCTGAAAAGGGATATAATGTTATTTACATGTCCGCTCCCGATCTTTTCTCAGCACTTGAAAAGGAAAGATTCAATCAGGAAAAACCGATGTATAATATGGAAAATATTACAAGCTGCGATTTGCTTGTAATAGACGATTTAGGCGCAGAGTTCACAACTTCATTCACGGTTTCGGCACTTTACAACATTATTAACACTCGCCTGCTCTCCGAACTCCCCACCATAATTACAGCAAATCTCGTTCCATCCGAACTTACCTCAAGGTATTCTGAACGAATAGCTTCGAGGATTTTGGGCTGTTTTGAACATTTGAGATTTGTTGGAAATGACATTCGCATACTTAAGAAAAAAGGATAAAAAAATTCCCCACACTTGTGGGGAGTTTTTTTATTTTATCTTCATTGAAATGTCAAATGCTTTTACCGAATGAGTTAATGCACCCATACTGATTACATCAACACCGCTTTTTGCAACTTCGGCAATATTATTAAGAGTAATATTGCCCGAAGCCTCGGTTTTAGCTCTGCCGTTAATGATTTTAACTGCTTCTGTCATTTGTTCAGGGCTCATATTATCAAGCATAATGACATCTGCGCCTGCACGAAGCGCTTGCTCTAACTCATCAAAATCTCTTACTTCAACCTCAATTTTGAGCATATGACCTGTTTTGCTACGAAGTTTTTTAACCGCCTTTTCAATTCCGCCACAGGCATCAATGTGATTATCTTTAAGCATTGCGGCATCGCTTAAGTTGTATCGGTGATTCTTTCCTCCGCCGACGGTAACGGCATATTTCTGAAGTGCGCGAAGTCCGGGGAGTGTTTTTCTGGTTTCCGCGACCGAAGTACCCGTACCTTCAATGAGTTTAACACATTTATTTGTTGCTGTCGCAATTCCCGATAGATGTTGCAAGAGATTAAGCGCCGTTCTCTCACCCTTAAGAAGTGCGGCGGCATTTCCGGACATAGTCGCAATAATATCGCCTTTTTCAACCTCAGAGCCGTCTTTTTTGAGCACACTATACTCTACTTTATCGTCAAGTAACTCGAAAACGCGCATAGCGATGTCGATTCCACAAACAACGCCGGTATCCTTAGCAACAAAGTACGCTTCGGTTTTTGCATCTTCATCCATTAAATAATCGGTTGTAACATCTACATAATTTATATCTTCGGAAATTGCCTTTTTTATAATATCATCGATATAAAATTGTGGTAATTTCATTTTTTCGTCCCCTTTTAAGAATTGGCCGAAATAACATCGTTAAGAATTATTTCAGCAATAATTGCGGTGTTGCGAGCCTCGATAAGATCTCCGCTGAGCTCAAATTCTTCGCTATTTAGAATATTCTGAATTTCTTTTACTTGAGGCAGAGACTTTTTCGCCTCTTCAACGTTGGGAATAACATAAAATCCTTTTTGCAGTAAATGGCGAATCTTTGTTCTGAATCCGTGCGGAAGCGGTGTTTTGCCGCTTTTTATTAGCAGACCATCCGGCTCTTCTACGCTTAATTTTCTGCCGTTTTGTTCAAACTTTTTATTTATCGCATTTGCCGCCATTCTGCCAAAAACAACTGCCTCAAGAAGCGAATTACTGGCAAGTCTGTTATTTCCATGAACGCCACTATGAGCACATTCGCCGGCTGCATAAAGATCCTCAACCGTTGTATGACCGTCTAAATCAACGTGAATTCCGCCCATTAAATAGTGCTGACAGGGATAAACAGGGATATTATCACGAGTCATATCAATTCCCGACTGCATAAGTTTCTCATAAAGCATTGGGAATTTATCCTTAACAACCTCAGGCTTTTCGTGTGATATATTCAGATAGAATTTATTACTACCCGTTGCCTTTTCCTCTTTCATAATTCCTTGAGATACGACATCGCGGGGAGCCAGCTCTTTTCTATCATCATATTTGTGCATAAATCTTTCGAAATTGCAGTTTAAAAGGTATGCGCCCTCACCTCTTACAGACTCGGAAATGAGAAGTCTTTCTCTATCCTCGTGGGCAAAAGCGGTGGGGTGAAACTGGATAAGGTTCATTTTTTCTACAACTGCGCCCAGTTTGTGTGCAAGCACGATTCCGTCGCCCGTTGCGATTTTTGAGTTAGTTGTATATTCATAAACCCTTCCGATGCCGCCCGTTGCCATAAGCACATAGTCTGCAGAAACTACAGATTGCTCACCATCTATTAAAAGGGTTGCAAAGAAAACACCATCTTTTTTTGCGAGATTAATAACCTGAGTGTTTTCTGATATTTCAACATTAGGAAGTTTGGTGACAACTTTTGAAAGCGCAACAACAATAGCGTTTCCCGTAGAATCCTTTCTGTGAAGAATTCTGGGAAGCGAATGACCGCCTTCGAGTGTCATATTAAAACTACCATCATCGTTTTTATCAAATTTAACACCGAGATTTGCAAGATTTAAAACATCTTTAGGACCTTCGGTTACAAGCTCGTAAACTGAATCGGGATCGTTTGCATAGCCGCCCGCAATCATGGTGTCCTTTATGTGAGCCTCAAAATTATCTTGCTCGGTAGTAACCGCTGCAATACCACCTTGCGCAAGGTCACTGTTACTAAGAAGCATTTCCCTCTTGCAAACCGCAAGAACCTTTAATTCTGACGAAAGCTGAAGTGCGCCGTACAGTCCTGCAGCTCCAGTTCCAACCACTAATACATCATAATGTTTATTCATAAAAGTCATCCTCTTCGATGAAAAAAATCTAATGCAAAATTTTACAAAATCATTATAGCATAGTTTTACAAAAAGTGAACTGTTTTTTTAAAAAAGTGTACAAAATGAGTCTATATGACGAATTCAGACACTAAATACAGTTCTTTTTTGTCTACATCTGCCTCAATTTGTACTCCGTTTTCTACATACTCTTGTGAAACTATATTACCGCGTTTTTTAATTTTACCGATAATATCCATTCGGTCATACGGAAGCAGAAACTTAATTCTTATAGTACTACACAGTTTTTCTTCAATTTTACTGAGGAGCCTATCAAGTCCATAACCCGATTTAGCCGAAACAAACATTAAGCTTTTATCGGGGTCAACTGCAATTCCCCCCGCCACCATATCGCACTTATTATAAACAGTGACGATTTTTTCCTCATCACAACCAAGTTCTGAAAGAAGTTTACGGGTAACCGAGAGTTGTTGTTCTCTTTTATCAGAACTCACATCACAGACATTGAGTATAAGATCGGCATATACTGCTTCCTCAAGTGTTGATTTAAATGCAGAAATAAGTTGATGCGGAAGTCTGCTTACGAAACCTACAGTATCGGTTATAAGAACAGTTTGTCCGTTGTCTAATGTAAGGCTTCTTGTGGTCGGGTCAAGTGTTGCAAAAAGCATATCCTTAGACAAAACATCAGAACCCGTAAGTTTATTTAAAATAGTGGATTTGCCTACGTTTGTATAACCGACAAGTGCAACTGTTTTTAAATCGTTTTCCTGCCTGGATTCTCTTAAAGTATTTCTACGTTTTTCGAGTATCTTTATTTCCCTCTCGAGCGCATCTATTCTTCTATGGATATGTCGTCTGTCACTCTCGAGTTTGCTCTCGCCGGGACCTCTTGTTCCAATTCCGCCACCCAGTCTTGACATTGCATTACCTTTTCCCAAAAGGTGCGGCAGTCGATATTTAAGTTGTGCAAGTTCAACCTGAAGTTTACCCTCAGCAGTCTTTGCTCTTCCTGCAAAAATATCGAGTATGAGCATTGTTCTGTCGATTATCGCACAATCGATAACTTCGCCTATATTTTTCATCTGAACGCTTGATAACTCGACATCAAATATAACGAGTTCAATATCGTTTGCACTGCAGTAAAAGGCAATTTCCTCGAGTTTTCCCGTTCCTACACAGGTAACCTTATCGGGAACATCCCTTTTTTGAGAAGTTGTCGAAATGACCTCTCCACCCGCAGTTTCGCAAAGCATTTTGAGCTCTTCGAGAGACTCGGTGCAATCATAATCATCGCAATCAATGCCAACGAGCAAGCATCTTTGTGGATGCTCAGTCAGTTCAATCATAAATTACTCCTTTAATTTAGACCTGCAACATATTCCTCTAAACAAATTTTCTTTGACATAATTTCATTTGCAGCTTCAACACCGACATAGCGATAATGCCACGGCTCATAGTTGTAACCAGTTATACTAACTTTGTCTTTAGGGTATCTTAAAACAAAGCCGTATTTTGCACAGTTGGCGTAAAGCCACTTAAACTGCTCGGTATTCTCAAAGTCAGATGTAAGCGAACTATGATTATTATACCAAGTTGGCGAAATCAAATCCACCGCAAGACCGGTAAGATGCTCACTTGTTCCCGGCGGTGCAACATACTGTGCCGCAAGTTCTGTTGCTTTATCGGTAGAATAACCCTGGTTTTTGTACTGATTAACCTTATTATTAAAGAGTGTTTTTTGACCCGAGAATGTTCTGTAACCCGATATAATCTGAAGGCTTACTCCGTCATTTTTTGCGGCAGCGATCATTTCCTTATATGCACTAATAACACGCGAATCGAGCCTATACCCCGAATTGCCGTAGATATATGCCCAGTTAACATTATAACTTTCAGGAAGCGGATACTGCTTATTTGCTATAACAAGCCGCCAGTCTCCGTTAGGTACATAAGCATTTGTGACCTGCGACAAACTGGAAGATGTGGGTTTATTTGAAGTAACAGGTTTACTCGTCGAGGTAGGTTTACTCGAAGAACTAGATTTATTTGATGAGGTAGGTTTATCTGATGTTACTTTGCTCTCGGTGCTTGCAACATCAGATGACTCTAATGTTTCTCCAACATAATATATGTCTTTTGACCCGGTTCCAACCGAAACAAGCGATGAAGCGTTTTCACTGCCTTTTTTACCAAACGCTCCCAAAACAGCCATTAGTATTACCACAACGATAACCACCGCGATAACACCCACCACAAAAATCGGCGGTACGCTTTGCTTTTTATAGTTTCTGTGCATATTATTATGTGCGCTCATAATTTTACCT
>JAZQLL010000145.1:0-20558 GCA_045542675.1 Oscillospiraceae bacterium | reverse complement strand
GTAGCCGAACTGAGAGGTTGATCGGCCACATTGGGACTGAGACACGGCCCAGACTCCTACGGGAGGCAGCAGTGGGGGATATTGCGCAATGGGGGCAACCCTGACGCAGCAACGCCGCGTGAAGGATGAAGGTTTTCGGATTGTAAACTTCTTTTGTTAAGGACGAATGATGACGGTACTTAACGAATAAGCCACGGCTAACTACGTGCCAGCAGCCGCGGTAATACGTAGGTGGCAAGCGTTGTCCGGATTTACTGGGTGTAAAGGGTGCGTAGGCGGCTTTGCAAGTCAGGTGTGAAATTTATGGGCTCAACCCATAAACTGCACTTGAAACTGTAGAGCTTGAGTGAAGTAGAGGTAGGCGGAATTCCCTGTGTAGCGGTGAAATGCGTAGAGATAGGGAGGAACACCAGTGGCGAAGGCGGCCTGCTGGGCTTTTACTGACGCTGAGGCACGAAAGCGTGGGTAGCAAACAGGATTAGATACCCTGGTAGTCCACGCTGTAAACGATGATTACTAGGTGTGGGGGGTCTGACCCCTTCCGTGCCGCAGTTAACACAATAAGTAATCCACCTGGGGAGTACGGCCGCAAGGTTGAAACTCAAAGGAATTGACGGGGGCCCGCACAAGCAGGGGAGTATGTGAAGTCGGATCGTAGCCATGTCGTTCTGTGAGCCAAGGAGTTGTTCCATGGAGTTGTCTTCCTAAGACCGCTTGGCCTCCGACTTCCCGTCAATTCCTTTGAGTTTCAACCTTGCGGTCGTACTCCCCAGGTGGATTACTTATTGTGTTAACTGCGGCACGGAAGGGGTCAGTCCCCCCACACCTAGTAATCATCGTTTACAGTGTGGACTACCAGGGTATCTAATCCTGTTTGCTACCCACACTTTCGAGCCTCAGCGTCAGTAAAAGCCCAGCAAGCCGCCTTCGCCACTGGTGTTCCTCCTAATATCTACGCATTTCACCGCTACACTAGGAATTCCGCTTGCCTCTACTTCACTCAAGAAACGCAGTTTTGAACGCGATTATCGGTTGAGCCGATAGTTTAAACATTCAACTTACATTCCCGCCTACGCTCCCTTTACACCCAGTAATTCCGGACAACGCTTGCCACCTACGTATTACCGCGGCTGCTGGCACGTAGTTAGCCGTGGCTTCCTCCTATGGTACCGTCATTATCGTCCCATAAGACAGAGGTTTACAATCCGAAAACCTTCTTCCCTCACGCGGCGTCGCTGCATCAGGGTTTCCCCCATTGTGCAATATTCCCCACTGCTGCCTCCCGTAGGAGTCTGGGCCGTGTCTCAGTCCCAATGTGGCCGATCAACCTCTCAGTCCGGCTACTGATCGTCGACTTGGTGGGCCGTTACCCCGCCAACTATCTAATCAGCCGCGAGCTCATCTTTGTGCGATAAATCTTTGGTGTTTCTCTCATGCGGGAAAAACACATTATGCGGTATTAGCATCCGTTTCCAGATGTTGTCCCCCTCACAAAGGCAGATTACTCACGTGTTACTCACCCGTCCGCCACTAAGATTCAACAAGAAAATCCTTAAGCAAGCTTATATCATTTCAGCGTCAAATCTCCGTTCGACTTGCATGTGTTAGGCGCGCCGCCAGCGTTCGTCCTGAGCCAGGATCAAACTCTTAATTTAATTTCCTGTTCAGGTGAACACAAGCTTTTGCTTTGTTCATCCTTAAATTACTCTTATTATTTGTCACTCTCGTGACTACTTAAAGGGTCCTTCAAGCATACTTTGATATTGTTCAATTTTCAAGGTCCTTATCTGCCCTGACAACTCGCGGGGCATGAATTATATTCTATCATAACTCATACCGTTTGTCAACCGTTTTTTTATCTTTTTTCAAGACTTTTTTCGGCCTTCAAACGCCCGCTTCCTTTTGGACAGCTTACTCATTATACTATTGGTTTTAGGGTTTGTCAACACTTTTTTTCGACTTTTTTAAAAAAATTTTTCGGGTGAAAAATCCTTCCTATTATATATAGGCCAAAAAATTAAAAAATATACAAAAATTAGCAAAGTTACGTTTTAAAGTTGTGGAAAAAGGGATAAAATAAAAGTGTTAAAAATTGCGAAAAAAGTGTTGACAACTGCGATTTATTATGTTAAGATATAATTCGCCGTTTGAGGTTATACTTTTACGGTAGGCTTTGGCGGTATAGCTCAGCTGGCTAGAGCACGCGGTTCATACCCGCGGTGTCACTGGTTCGAATCCAGTTACCGCCACCATACACTTTTTTGTGTAAGTCGGCTGCGAGTCGTCTTTCATATTTCGGCCCGTTGGTCAAGAGGTTAAGACACGGCCCTTTCACGGCTGTAACACGAGTTCGATTCTCGTACGGGTCACCATATATGCGGGTGTAGTTCAATGGTAGAATCCCAGCCTTCCAAGCTGGTTGTGTGGGTTCGATTCCCATCACCCGCTCCATTTTTTTGTACGGAACTTTTAAAACCAAATACGCGCCAATAGCTCAGCTGGATAGAGCAACTGCCTTCTAAGCAGTAGGTCAGGGGTTCGAGTCCCTTTTGGCGCGCCAGACATGGTGGGTGTAGCTTAGTCGGTTAAAGCGCCAGATTGTGGTCCTGGAGATCGTGGGTTCGAATCCCATCTCCCACCCCATATTAAAAATGATTACCCTTTATATGAAGTTGTTTGTGCAACTTTGTATTTAGGGAAATTTTATATAGGGCTGTCGCCAAGTGGTTAAGGCAACGGACTTTGACTCCGTCACCTCGGTGGTTCAAATCCACCCAGCCCTGCCAAAAAATCCAAGTCTTCGGACTTGGATTTTTTTATCCATAGCAGAAGCAATGGTATATCATCACGCGCAGCGTGTATTTAAACTATTTCGCAATGATGATATACAAAACTTCGTTTTAATGATATACAAGACTTTGTCTTGATGATATACACGGCTTCGCCGTGATTTTAGCAAGGCTTACGCCTTGCTCTTTTTACTTTCGTGTGGTATAATATGGTAAAAGGCGGTGCATTATGAATTTCGAAATTACACAGCGGCTACTCAAGGCCATAGAACCATATACAGAAAACTGTAAGATTAATGTTTCCACAGAGCAAACCGACTGGCTTGGTCGAAAATACAATTCCGACTTTGTTACAATAGATGAAAAGGGTGACGTTTGCTTCGAAGTTCTTAATAACGAGATTATTATGCATTACTTTACCGATCACCTTCATTTTAATGATTACTCACTCGAATTAGAAGATGGGCAACCGGACTTTATAGAGCGGGCAGAAGAGTTTTTAACAGATTTATTCACCTGTGAAATAACACATCTTAGGAAGTTCAAAGGCAAATACTTAATCAGCGAGCGCTACACACTAAACTACCACGATGACGAAAAGATGTGTCCAACGGGAGTTTGCGTACACAGGATACTTGTAAGGTTTAATCCGTTTTTAAAAAAACGCTGCGAGAGGATTACCTATATCTTTGACAAATCAAAAGGAACCTTTGAAAATCGGTACCCCAAGGCTAAGAATCCCGATGCAATCGAGTTTATTGATATAAATGATGATTGCTATATTGAGATTTTTGAAAAGAGCGGTGGATACTACTACTCCATATCCGAAATCGACTACGATGACTACAACGGTGTATATTTTTGGAGCATTTCTCCCGACACTCTCGTTTCAGGATTGTATGACAGCAAAGAAAAGGCTATAGAGTATGCTATACAGGAGATAAAAAAGAAACAAGACTTAGAAAAACAGTAAATATAAGGCGGTGATTACATGTGTTATTTTCTTTACGGCGCAATAAATGGTGGAATAAATACCGATGATTATGATAGCATAATAAAAAATTCAACCTATCACTTCAATACAGGAAATCACAAAAATGTTAATGCTTGCGTTGAAAATCATGGAAATAATTACAGAATTACTCGCAATTACTGCGATTGTGACACCCCTATAGGCAACGCTCACAAAAACAAAACCGAACTCAAAGAGTTTGCGGATTTATTGATCGAATTAAAACACGTTCGCGGAATAAAGCATATTATGTTTAGTAAAAACTGGTATGGTGATATCAACAAAGAGCAACAAACATTGCACGTAGATGACATTGATGTTCTTGATTTTCTTGCTAACGTTAAGGATAATTGTTTGTACAAAATTGAGTTATACCCAAAATACTACTAAAATTTATAGCTATAAATACGTAATAAACAATAGTTTTAAGACTAAATAAGCAGGGCCTTTGCCCTGCTCTTTTTTATAATTGGACTTATTTGCTTTTTTCTTTTGTTGGAAAAACAACGGAAATGTGCGGCTGTTATATACTATAATATTTATGCAAGGTCAAGGGGTCTTACATTTCAAAGCAAAGGAGAGACACTAATGATAAGAAAGATAATTAAAATAGACCAAGATAAATGCAACGGGTGCGGAGCTTGCGCCGCCGCCTGTCACGAGGGAGCAATAGAGATGGTAAACGGAAAGGCACGCCTTACGCGCGAGGACTACTGCGACGGGCTGGGGGATTGTCTGCCCGCCTGCCCCACAAACGCCATAACATTTGAAGAGCGCGAGGCTCCCGAGTACAACGAGGCGGCAGTTCTTGCCGCCAAGCAGGCTAAAATGCAACATTCTCCCCTGCCCTGCGGTTGCCCTGGGACCAACAGCAAGCAAATTGTTCGTGAACAGCAAGAAGTTCAAAGCACGTGCGCGTCCGTCGTCAGTAAACTTTCACAATGGCCCGTGCAGATAAAACTGGTTCCTGTCAACGCGCCTTATTTTGACGGCGCCAATCTGCTCATAGCTGCGGACTGCAGTGCATACGCTTACGGAAATTTTCATAACGAGTTCATCCGCAATCACGTGACCTTAATCGGTTGCCCCAAACTCGACGAGGGGGATTACGCCGAAAAGCTCACCGCTATAATCAAGAACAACAACATCAAAAGCGTTACCATTACCAGAATGGAAGTTCCCTGCTGCAGCGGCATAGAAAACGCCACTAAAAGAGCGCTTCAAGCGAGCGGAAAGTTCATTCCCTGGAGAGTTGTGACAATTTCTACAGACGGAAAGATCTTGGATTAGCAAGCCATTTTACAAAAAACATGCAAACCCGCACATATACTAAAATCCCCGCTTACAAAAGCGGGGATTTTCTTTACTTCAGATCCTTTTTATTGAATTTTACAAGTCCGAGTAAGAGGCAAAGGGCGGTGATGGTGGTTGGAGTCAGAACAAGATAGAGAAGCTGCTTAGTTTCGTACTCTGTGCCCTTTCCTATCACCGTCGCGAAATTGAATATATTTATATTATTGAAAAACTCCATAACCTTAATGGCAGTTTCATTGCCCTCTTCAAGCGAAAGGACCATACCGCCTACCTGCAAGAGCGATGCGACAAGGGTCATTACAAGCATAATTGCGACATACATAACCACCACGACACCCGCGTTTTTCATGCTCGCACACAAGAGGCAGACTATTGCCGACACCGCAAGGTACAAGAGAAGTTCGAGCGCTATCGAAATAACAAAATACCCGAAATCACTCGAGGTAGCGTCGCCATCTTGAAAGGGAAAGAATAGCGAGGCAAAGCCTAAAGTTATAAGCGCATGGCAAAATACCACCCCGAAAAGCACCGCTGCACAAACTGTGTACATCGACATAAATATCTCAGTTCGGGTTTTACCGCTTATAATCTTATTGCGGACTGTACCGTGGCTAAAATCTTTGCACAAAACTATTGAAAGAAGCACCGGAACAACGAGCCCGAAATTATTTCCGAACGAAAAGGAGTCAAAAAACTGGGATTTTGCCGAGATTGAAATCCCAAGCATCTGCATTTCGGCCATATCGGCATCGCTAAGCCCCATACCGCTGAACATAACAAGGTAGAGGCAGGGAGTTATCAGCGCAAAAACGACACCCAAAATACACATTATGAGGAAAAGTTTATCCTTAAAGACGCGGGCAAAATCTGTTTTTACAAGGCTATTCATTTTTGCCACCTCCTACTACCGAAAGATAGTAATCCTCAAATCCCATTTCGTTACAGTTAACGCTTAAAATACGATTCTTACTATCTACTATCTCGGAGAGAACACCATTTAGGTCAATATCCCCGACAATTTTAACCGCATCATTTTCCATTTCAGCAGGATACTGCGGAAATTTTTCCTTTAGGAGCCCGAGCAGTGACACACTATCCTCCGCCTTTAAAACAGTCCACTTACCGCATTCGTTATGAAGCTGTTCTGAAGTTATCTCTCGGATTATTTTACCCTTTGAGATTATGCCATACTTGGTTGCAACAAGGGAAAGTTCGGTTAAAATATGCGAGGAAATAAGGAAGGTTATGCCCTTTTCCCTATTAAGTTTTAAAATAAGTTCGCGCACCTCGACTATTCCTGCAGGGTCAAGTCCATTCATTGGCTCATCGAGAATGATAAACTCGGGGTCACCCAGAAGAGCCATGGCAATACCCATTCTCTGCCGCATACCGAGAGAAAAATTGCTGACATGCTTTTTATCGTTATAAAGTTCTTCCAAGCCGACTGTTTTAAGGGTTTCAAGAACCTTTTCCTCGTCACCTATTCCAAGAATGGTGCACTGCATTTTAAGATTATCGCGCGCCGACATATTCTGGTATATCGAAGGAGTTTCAACAATCGCACCGACCCTACGGCGAGCGGCGGTTATATCTTTGTCGGTATTATCAACGCCAAAAAGTTTGAAACTGCCCGATGAGGCGAAGATTAGGCCTGTAATGAGTCTTATAATGGTGGTTTTACCCGAGCCGTTTTCACCCACAAATCCGTAAATATCGCCGCGCGCGATATTCATATTAGCTTCGTTTACTGCGAGTTGACGTTTATATTTTTTGGTCAAATCAAATGTTTGAAGCACATATTCCATTTTCTGCACCTCCACATAAAGTTATGGCTTAATTTAACCATAATTATGCGGTTTTGTCAACAAACCGGTAGTTGATTCTGAGTAAACGGTATGATATAATCGTAAAAGAGGTGGTAAGAAATGGGTTTTTGGATTTTTATGCTCATTATGAATCTTTTGATTCCGCTTATTATGCTCCTTTTGGGCAGGCGGTTTATTACTCGGGCGCCCGGTGAAATAAATTACATTTTCGGGTATCGCACCGAGATGTCAATGAAAAACCAGGACACCTGGCAGTTTGCCCATACTCTAATAGGAAAAATATGGTTTTACACGGGTATTATTCTATTGCCGATTGTTATTGTTCTGATGCTCTTATTACTCGGCAAAGATAAGGACACTATAGGAAATTTCGGCGGTATTATCTGTGCCGCTGAGCTTATACCATTGATTGTATCTATAATACCCGTAGAAATAACACTTAGAAAACATTTTGATTCAGACGGAAACAAGAAAAAATAAGGAGTGAGCCGAATGACTGAAAACACTGTATGCTGTTGCAGAGAACACATTAAGTTATCAAACGATGCCGCCCGTGAGGGAATGGTACTTCTTAAAAACGAAAACGGAACCCTTCCCCTTTCCCGCGGCGAAAAGGTGGCGCTTTTCGGCAAAGGCTCTATTGCCTATGTAAAGGGCGGCGGCGGAAGCGGAGATGTTTACACAAAATATGTCCGCAGCATTTATGACGGATTTATGATAATGGAAGCCGAGGGCAGAGTTTGTGTAAACGAGCGTGTTTCTGAGTTTTACAGAGATTTTATAATAGACGAGGTCGTTCGCGGACGCGATGTAATGGGCAAAAATGCCGTACCCGAGCCGCGCACTTCACCTGTGTTCGCTAAAAATGCCGCAAATGAATCGGACACGGCTATAATAACTATAAGCCGCTACTCACTTGAGGGCGATGACCGCAAGGCAGAGGGCGACTACTATCTTTCGGAAAACGAAAAACTGCTTATTTCAAGCGTTTGCGACAGTTTTAAGAAGGTTATTCTTGTTTTAAACGTTGGCTCGGTAGTTGACACATCTTATTTTATAAATGACGATAGAATCTCAGCGGTACTTCTCGCCTGGCAGGGCGGAACAGAGGGCGGACTTGCAGTTGCAGAGGCTTTGTGCGGAGTTTACTCTCCCTCGGGAAAACTTGTTGACACCTTTGCAAAGAGTCTTGAGGATTACCCTTGTACCGCACATTTTTACGATAGCGAGGATTATGTCGAATATAGCGAGGACATTTATGTGGGTTACCGCTATTTTGAGACCATTCCAGGCGCCAAAGAAAAGGTAAATTACCCGTTTGGATTCGGTCTTTCCTACACTAAATTTAATATTTTCAATGTAAAAGCCGAGAGAGACGGCGACGAGATAAAAGTCTACGCGATGGTTAAAAACGTCGGTAATTTTGAGGGCAAAGAGGTTGTGCAGCTGTACTTTTCGGCTCCACAGGGCGTTTTGGGTAAACCCGCCCGCGAGCTTATTGCCTTTTACAAGACCAAGAAACTAAACCCTGGCGAACTTGAAAAGATTTGTCTGACATTCAAGATCTCGAATATGGCAAGTTTTGATGATCTGGGCAAGATTGAAAAGTCGGCTTATCTGCTTGAGAAGGGCGAATACAACTTCTATATAGGAAACAATGTTCGCGATGCAGAAAAAATTGATTTCTCCTACAATTTAGAGGAAAACGTGATTGTAGAGCGGCTCACAAGCAGATGTGCACCCTGCAATCTCAAGGAAAGAATGCTAGCAAACGGTGAGTTTGAGGCTCTGCCGCAAAAGGAAATTGAGCGCGGCTACATACACGCTAAAAACTCCACCGCAAAGGCGCCCGACAGGCTTATGCCATTTAACGAGGTTAAAAGCGACGCCGATATAGATAGTTTTATTGCACAGTACACAGGCGAGGAACTTTGCGACTTTATGGGCGGAAGCGACAATGTCGGAGTTACCAACACTCTTTGTTTTTCCGAACAGAAAAGGCTTGGAGTTCCACCTGTTACAACTGCCGACGGACCTGCGGGGCTGAGGTTAGATTACTGGCACGGCATCGAGACAACCGCCTGGCCCTGTGCTACTCAACTCGCTTGCAGTTGGAACACTGATATTTTGAAAGAGGTTGGTGCAGCTGCGGCTCGCGAACTTAGAGAAAACGGCATTTTTGTATGGCTTGCGCCTGCGCTCAATATTCACAGAACTCCCCTCTGCGGCAGAAATTTCGAGTACTTCTCGGAAGACCCGCTCATTTCGGGCAAAATGGCGGCGGCTGAGGTAGAGGGAATTCAGTCGGAAGGAATTTCGGCATGTATCAAGCATTTTGCTTGCAACAACCACGAAACCAACCGCCTGCAAGGTGACTCGCGCGTTTCAGAAAGAGCTCTTCGCGAAATCTACCTAAAGGGATTTGAAATTTGTGTTAAAGAAGCAAGTCCCATAAGCCTTATGAGTTCTTACAACATTTTAAACGGTATCCACGCCAGCGAATCCTACGATCTGCTCACAGGAATTTTGAGGGGCGAATGGGGATTTGACGGTATGATAACTACCGATTGGGGCATAAAAAACAACCCCGTTCACGAGGTTTTGGCAGGTAACGATATGAAGATGCACAAGGGATATCCCGATGACCTCTTAGCCGCCCTTAATAGCGGCGAGCTTACAAGAGGTGACCTTGAAGCCTGCGCAAGACGAATTCTTAAAGCATATAGGAAACTTGTATAAAAAGAAAAAACCGCAGGGAAAAATCCCCTGCGGCTTTTTCTTTTATTTTAAGCGGGAAAGATATTGACAATAGACATAAACATTTTGAATTTTCTTAGCCTCTACCCCATCGTCAGCATATATTATCGGCTGGGTCTCAGAAGGGGTTATATAAAGCTTAAAAACAATGGCATCCTGCCCGGGACGGATATTGCGGATTTTTTTATACTCAAGATTTCTCTTTTCGATACCGAGATAATCATAAATTATGGTCTCGATATCGTGATTATTGAAGCACTGCAAAATGTCCTCTGCATCGTGAATCTCAAGAATGTGCTTTGCCTCCTCAAACGAAAGGTTATGGCAGGTAAATTCCCCTTCGTTTAAAACGCTCATCATACTACTGTTGTCAAGAAGTAATAAAGGTAAAGAATTACTCATTTTACACGCCTCCTTTTTGGCTTTGTTTTCTTAATTATACAAAGAGTTTTGCAAGTTGTCAATAGTTTTTATGCATTTTTTACCATATATTTTGTTATTTTCCGCCTTTTATGAATTTTATTTGCTCTATTCTTGCATTTTTGTTAAAATCTTAACAAGTTATAATTAACTATATGCCCTGTTTTTGACTTTAATGAGTTTTTGTATTATACTTATTATATAAATTTCCAACGGAGAGAGAAAATGGCAAAGAGAGAGATTGTGCCCATTGCGCACATTTATAATGATTTCAAAGAAAAATTCGGGATTCCGCGCCAAAGCGGAAAGGTGCCCGAGATTGAAAGCCGCATAGTTTTTAAAAAGGAGTTTCGGCATCCCGACGCGATTCGGGGAATAGAAGGATTTTCACACCTTTGGTTAATTTTTGATTTTTCAAAGGCGCATCGCGAGGGATTTAGCCCAACTGTGCGTCCCCCTCGTTTGGGTGGAAACGAACGAATTGGGGTTTTCGCAAGCCGCTCACCATTTAGGCCCAATAATCTTGGGCTTTCCTCGGTCAAACTTGAGCGGATTGAACATGACGAGAAGAATGGACAGGTTTTGGTAGTTTCGGGCGCCGACATTTTAGACGGAACTCCCATCTACGACATAAAGCCCTATCTTTCCTACACCGACTGCCACACCGATGCCACCGGCTCATACGCCGACGCTGCTCTCTCACACAAATTGTCGGTTGATTTTCCAGAGGAGCTTTCGTCTATTTTGCCGCCTCAAAAACGCCGTGAAGTATGCGCAATACTAGAAGAAGACCCGCGTCCCTCCTACCAGGATGACCCCGAGCGCCTTTACAGTATGCATTTCGGAGATTTTGACATCAGATTTTCGGTAAATGGCGGCAAGGCGGTTGTAAAGGAAATCGAAATACTGAAATAATATGAACAAAAAGCCGACCCGGTAAGGTCGGCTTTTAAAATTAACTGGCTCTTATTTTAAGGCGGATTTTATCTGCAATCATGGCAACGAACTCACTATTGGTGGGCTTGCCTTTTTGATTATGGATAGTATAACCGAAATAGGAGTTTAAAACATCAACATCTCCTCTATCCCAGGCAACCTCAATGGCGTGGCGAATGGCTCTCTCCACTCTCGTTGGGGTTGTTTTATATTCTTTTGCCACTGTAGGATAAAGTTCCTTGGTTATATGGTTGATTATATCGCGGTTAGTAATGCTGAGTATTATTGAAGTTCTCAAGTAGTGGTAACCCTTAATATGAGCAGGAACACCTATCTGATGCAGAATATCGGTTACCATCACCTCTAGGTCAATCTCATCAATATCGATTCTGTCATTGCGGCGTACCACACCGGTCATTCCCGAGCAAAGTTCATTTATTCTCTCGCAGAGCATATCGAGGTCATAAGGTTTAAGGGTAAAGTAATCCGCGCCCGCCTCCATAACATCTCTTTGAGTTACAGGGTTATCATAACTTGAGGTTACAATAATTATCGGCTTTTTGAGTTTCTTATCTGATACTATCGAGCGCACAACTGCGACCGCATCGTAATTCGACATTACAGTATCAATAATCAGAACATCGTGCATCTTTTCTCTGAAACACTTAAGAACTGCCTTTCCATCCTTTGAACAACTATCGACAATGAAGCCTTTAGAACTAAAGACGGATTTCGACGCTTTTGTCATATCGCGAGGATCTTCTACAATTAATAACCTTAATTTTTCTGTCATAATGTTCTCTCCTGTCAAGTGTTGTTTACTGCTACTACATTTTACCATTAAAACGGCTCTATTTCAACAAAAATTAAATGGTAAAAATTAATTTTGTTTACACTACCAAATATGAAATATCGCACTTTTGGTATACGTTTTTTGAATTTGTCACTATTTGTCGAATTTTGTCGAAAAAATATAAAGATTAAAGCCCACGCCCTTTGAAAATGTAAGGCACGGGGCTTTATTTAGTGCATAATGCCTTATTGTTCTTCCTTTTCGAGCATTTTTTTCGCCGTTTTAAAGACAAATTCATCTCGAGTTACTACAAGAAGTACGCCGTATATCAAAAGACCGATAAAAACATCTATAAAAATTCTGGGGATTTGCGGACAATTTAAAAGGAAAGTTTTGTTTGAGAATACTACTCCTGCAAACATTACCACCGCAAAGCACAAATACTTAATCGCCATTGGGACAAGTTTGCGAATTTGAATTTCTTTTCTTACGAAAAGAATCTGAACAAGCGTTACAACCGCTTCTGCCGCAACCGTTGCGACAGCGGCTCCGACCGCATAAAGTTTGGGAATCAAAATGAGGTTACATATAAGGTTTGTGACGGCGCCGAGACCTACCGAAATGGTATATTCCCTCTGACGCATGGTAGGCAGAAGATACTGCATACCGATTATATTACTTAAACCTATAAATAGAATTATAGGACTTATCGCATAGGTTATGGCAACAGAACTTTCAAAGCCTTCACCAAGGAATTTGGGGATAAGGTCCCCTGCAATAGCGCATATACCAAGCGTCATGGGAAACGCCATCATAAAGACGAATCTGAACGAGGTTTTAAGGCTTTCGGTGATTTCCTTTTTATCATTATGAGCGTATTTATTCGCCATATTTGGAAGCATAACCGTTCCGAGCGAGGTCACAACCGTCAGAACTATAAGCACTATTTTATGTGACTGCTCATAGTAACCTACCTGCGCTTTATCCGAAAGCATTACACCGAGCATAACCTTATCCAGAACTGTGTAGATTTGTGTGGCTATTTGTGGGATAAAGAGCAGAAGGCAAGGTTTTAAATGCTTTTTAATGTCAAGTTTAAAGGGCTTTGGCCTTTCAACATACATTGGCAGATAGAACCACATTGAAAGGTTTCCTATAAGGTTTGCAAAGCTGAATATCAAAAGGTAGGTTCCGACATCGGTAGGCTGTTTTACAAAGATAAATACGCAAACGATACTCAGAAGTTTTATGAGCAGGTTTCTGCCCACTATCTTTTTAAAATCCTGCATTCCCTGGAAGAAGTAGGTTATATCCACCATGCTCGATAAAAGGTGAACCAAGAGGATTCTATAGTAGATCGCAAGTTCGCCCTTTATTGTAAAGACGGCTATAAATAGCACTATCGAAACAGACATTGAACATATACGCAGGATAATGGTTTCATAAAAAACCTTACTTCTTTCTACAAAGTTATCCTGCACAAAGGCTATCTGACGCTGACCGTAAAGCGACATACCCAGCGAACCGAACAGAATAAAATAGGTTGCGACCGAGATGGAAAAACTGTATGTGCCAATTCCCCCCGCACCGAGCACCCTGGATACATAGGGTGTTGTTACGAGAGGCAGAATTATATTCAGTATTTGATAAAACAGGTTGTAGATATAATTCTTGGCTACCGATTTCATTTAAAATTCCTTTACTTTTTTAACTTTACTCAGTCTTGTTCCCAGTTTATTTACGCTCACCGTTTCTTCAAACGGGCTTACATACTGACCTAAAAACATCAAAAACGGGGTGTATCTTAAGTCGAAAAGCTGGGGGTCAAACAAACTGTGAATGACCAAAACAAAGATCAGAAGCATAAAATGCTTTTGTTTATCTTTAGAAAATTCGAAGCAGAGCTTTGTAAGACCTGCAGTAATGAGCGCAAAAACTATAACGCCATAGTTTAAAAGCATATTGACAAACGAACTGTCGACAAAGAAATATCTATCGGCGCTCTCCTGCCAATTTGAGCCCGACGCCCAGTTTATTTCGGTGCCAAATGGAGTTATACCATAGGTTTTAAGTCCCTCATTGGCATAACTGAGTCTGCCTGAAATAAGCTTATCGAGCTGAACATGGTCGGGATTCTCAATATCAAAAGTAGCAGAAGCATATACTGTAACGCCAACAAGTGCCAAAATAAGCGCCGCAAATATAAATTTCGAGGCCCTGCCGCAGAAAACGGTGTCGCAGATTTTATTGTACCTCTTAGCAAATGCATTTTCGCTTTTACTATAGCATGGACGCAGGATAATAAGACCTATACATAGGAAAATTATCTCGCCGTAAATCGCTTTGGTATCGGTAAAGAAATATAGCGCGAGATTTAAAATCGCAATTATAAGAATGTGCCACATTTTTATTTTCTCTCGCACAAGATAAACAAACATCAATACGAGAGAAAAGAAAAAGTTGGGCAGATGGGTTGTGTAATTAAATCCGAAATGCCATCTTCGAATTGTGTTTCCAAAACGGGTTGAAAATTCGTGCGGCAAGATTTCTAAAAAGAAGCAGAAAAGCACCGCACAGACCGCACAAAGCACTGTAAAGAAAGAAACCTTTACAAGCCTATCTTTATCGATGTTTCCGGCGCAAACTATAAACTGGAATATCATAACGGGGAAAATTATGGCTTTCGAGGAAAAGACCACCAAAACGGTTAAAACAAGCAAAAGAAAAGCATAGATAACTTTTTTTAAGTCTTTTACAAACCATACTTCCAGAGCACATTTAATAGCCAGAATTCCGCTTGAGAGCACAAGGAACACTTTACTTAAAGCATCAAGAGGGATCATCTCGGCGAGCGGAGTGGCGCAAAGAATGAACGGGAAAACCGCTACCACAAAGGCTACTGTAAAAAGCGTTTCACTTAAGTTGTGTGCTTTAAGTTTATCTAAAAAGTTACTCATTTTCGTACCTTTCTATCTTGGGGTTAAAGAATATTCCACAGACAAGACCTCGGGTCATAGTCCAGATTCGTTTGAATTTATGGTCCTTTGCCTTTGCAAGAATTCTAAAAAACGAAAGAAAATACTTTAGAATATATTTTATCGTGTCCTTAGCGCCGCTCTTTTTATAGATAAACATTCTATTTCTATAGGTATAGAAAATTC
This sequence comes from Oscillospiraceae bacterium, assembly GCA_045542675.1. Classification (GTDB taxonomy): domain Bacteria; phylum Bacillota; class Clostridia; order Oscillospirales; family Ruminococcaceae; genus SIG578. The sequence continues at coordinate 5,550 of JAZQLL010000145.1, read as the reverse complement.
TTCCTATACGCGCCGCGCTTGTTTCCTCTACCCTTGTGGTATTCTCGTTGCTGGGCATTTTGTGGAAAACTACGCTATCCATATCCCAATAAGACGGAGCTTTTTTATTAAGGCGCAGGGTATACTCGAGGTCGTCGCCATAAATAAAAAACTCTTTTACGGGCAATCCTACCTGTTTTGCATACTTCATATTGACAAAGCAGGAAACAAACGAGCAGGACTCAACGGGCACAAGGTTATTATTTTTTATGAGTTCATAGGAATCCACCCAGTTTTGCGCTACGGTAGGTCCGTTCATAAAGGCAAGCTCAGTATCGTTGAACTTAACAAGACTGCAAAGATAGGAAAAATTATCATCCAGAAGTGCCGCTTTGCTAAGCAGCGAAGACAGAGCATCGGGCTCAGGAATGGTGTCATCATCCATAAGCCAGGCGTAGTCGTAAGGCTTTTTACCTGCCTCTTTCATACCGAAGTTGAAGCCGCCTGCACCGCCTAAATTTTTACCCGTATTAAAATAGAAAACATTTTCTTTTTCAAGGTACGGCGCGAGGGCTTCGAATGTACCGTCGTCACTGGCGTTATCAACTATCATGATATCAAGAGGCGACTGCGACGATAAAAGGGCCTCTATATTTTCAAGGAGCAGTTTTTTTCTATTGTAGGTTACAACCACTGCAACAACCCTATTCATACTAGCCCTCTCCTTTATTTTTCAAAACTGCATTTTTCGGGCAAAATAGCCTCGAATGCCGCAATTGTGTTTTGCTTTTCTGTTTCGAAATCGTAATCCCCGTCACCATCGTTTAAGCAGACGACGTTGAATTTCTGATTTTTTATAACATCGTAGATATACTGCGGGTCCTTATTGTACTCGAGAAGTTTTCCGAAACTGTTCTTTCTCGGCACAAAGTTACCTTCACAAAGCTGCCAATAGCGCATAAGCCAGTTATTGACATTTGTATTATTGTTCCTAAAGCGCGAGTGCGAAGTTTCCTCTAAAACTTCCCTCTCGGCTTCCCAGACCTTGCTGAAGGTTTCCTTATTATAGGAAATGGCGATATGCTGGTCCAAAAATCCTGTAAAATGTTTCCAAGGCATCAAGAACAGAGTTCTCAGAACCTGCGAGCCGTACTTTAAATTTACCCATTTTGAAAGGTTCTTTTTTATGCAGGCGTTTTTATCAAAACGGTCATTTATAATCGCGATATCATTTACCTGCATCTTGGCAAATCCATCGCGCGAGTAGGTTATTATCGGCGAGAGGATGGCGCTGTCGCAAGGGACATTTTCTTTAAAGAAGTCGGTGTCCTTTGTGGGTTTTATTATAAACATATCGTCGTTGAAAAAGACAAAATTATCTGAAAGCCCCTCAATTCTATGAAGGTTAAGTTCAATGGGGTTTGCGCTGAAGGTGGGCAGATATTCACTGGGAATATAGTCCTTATGGTTTACGATATTAAGTTTCTCGTTATCTGCATTGAGCCACTTTGGGATATGACCCCAGGTTACAAAATGCACTTTGTTTACCCAAGGAGCAAACTTTTCTACACCGCGAAACCAGTACCTAAGATTTTCCCAATCTCTATAACGTATATTTCGGGTATCATGGTTTTTCTTATCCTCGGGCAGATACTTTTGCTTCTCTTGTTGCCACTTTTCGTCGCTGCCATCGACCCAGATGACAACAAAATCTATTTTTCCGTTCACTATTTTCGTCCACTCACTTTACAATATATTGACCAGACAAATTTATAAAATCCAAATCCGAATTTGGCGGATATTATACCAATTTTATCTCTCATTGGCACCCTACCATCCGAGAGAATCTCGCCGCCGTTCTTTTTTATATAATCCATAAGAATTTTTTGCTCTTTTGGAAACTTTTCGCGGGACTGAGCAAGCTGCGAAAGTGTACTGAGGTGCGCATACACAAGCCTTCTTTTTGCCGCTTTTTCAAGTTCGGGATAATTCTCGGTGCAAAACTCACACATTTCCTCGGTCGAAGTAATAAGATCCATTTTCTTAGGAGAAAATTTACCTGCCGCAATGGAATTTTCCCTTATCATATAGTTATAAATAACATCAGGGATTACCGATATTTTATCCGCCTTGTGAATAAGTTTATAGGTTGTTGCGGCGTCCTCATATAGTCTACCCATAGGATATTCTATATCGGAAAACAGGCTTGTCCGATAAAGTTTCCCCCAAGCCGAGAGGTCCACCCCATCATCATAGAGTATACTTTTTATCGCCTGCTCACTCGAAAGAAGACATCTTTTATCCATTGTTTTTGCTATAACGGTGCCGTTTTCATACACCGCTCTATGCGCCCCGACCGATATATCGCTATTATCCTTACAAATAGCGCTATAAAGGGATTCTACATAGTTTTTCTCAACGTAATCATCAGAATCTATAAAGGTTATGAACTCGCCTTTTGCCTCTCTTATCCCCGCATTGCGCGCATCCGAGAGTCCGCCGTTTGCTTTATGGATAACCTTTATCCTGTTATCAATTTTAGCATAGTTATCACAAATTTCACCGCATTTGTCGGGCGAGCCATCGTCAACTAAAATTATTTCGAGGTTTTCATAAGACTGCCCGATAACCGAATCTATACACCGCGAAAGGTATTTTTCGACCTTATAAACAGGCAGTACAACCGAGATAAGTTCATTCATCTTAAAAACTCTTTTCGTATTTTTTACCCGAAATCTTTGCAATTAAAAACGAAAAACCTTTTTTAATCCAGTTTACAGGCTCAATGTGTACAACCGCCGTTTCGGTGTACTTATAGCCCTTGGTGTTAAGCCAGACATCGAACAAAAGTTCGGCAATTCTGCCGGGGTATCTCGCGTGAAACTCATCATACTGCTCGGGCGAAACGCGATTTTTAAGTTCGAACAAGATGCTAAAGAGCCAACTGCAGTACTCATTTAAGTACTCTTTTTTCATAATAAACATATTAAACATATGTCCGAAAGTTCTCTTTTTAAGCCTCTCAAACTCGGGGAAATACTCGGGATAAATTTCCGAAATTATCTCTCCTGCAGTATCCAGCGGCTCGACATAAAGGGTGTGCGCGTAATGGTCGTAAAGAGTATCGATATAATAGCCGCGCTTTTTAGGCACAATTATATCGGCATTCTCTAAAAGCACATCTGCCTGCTCATAAGTAAGAACGCAGGCGAATTTATCCTTTTTGGGTTTAAGGGTAAACTGCCTTCTGTAATGGGAAAGACCGATATAGTCGGCATCAAGATTTTTCCACGCCCAATAAAGCCCGGTCAATTCACAGAAGAACGGGTTTTCACTTGAGATATTATCGCCTGTGTTATCACCCTGATAACCGATAGACTCTTTTCCAAACGCGCCTACAAAAACGGGAAGATACATTTCATCTGTGGGCATTTTGTAGGTTTTGTGGGTGGCTACAATAACCTTGATATTTTTCATAAATAAAACCGATACTTTCCTTTTTGATCTTAATAAAAAATATATGGGCATTATTAAGTTAATTTTACCAAATTTTTTGCATTAAGTCAATACATATAAAAATAGGCTCTGCCACCCGGCAGAGCCTGTTCATTTTAAAATGATTTATTTGCCCGAGAAAACGCGCATTGCTTTAAGAACGTTTTGCTTCATTGCCTCTTTTGCATCTAAAAGAGCATCGTGGAACTGAGCATATTCCTTACCCGAAATAGCCTCGCCACCTGCTTTTGCCATATAGGTGTAGTAGTTTACCTTACGAACGCCGCGTGCGATTACCTTGCGGTAATCATCCTCGCTTACGCCCGAGCCGCCGTGCATAACAATAGGCACGTCAACAAGGCTATCAATCTTTGAAAGGCGCTCGAAATCAAGTTTGGGAGCGTCCTTATAAAATCCGTGTGCGGTTCCGAATGCGCAGGCAAGCGCATCGATACCCGTTGCATTAACAAATCTTACTGCGGCATCGGGATCGGTGTAGATAGACTCTCCGCCCTCTTCGCCGCCTTCTCTTGCGCCCATTGAGCCGATCTCAGCCTCAACGCTTGCGCCTGTTTTCTTAGCGTACTCAACGATTATTTTGGTGTTTTCGGTGTTTTCCTTCTCGTCAAGTGCCGAGCCATCATACATAACCGAGGTAAATCCTAAGTCAAGGCCTCTTTTTACGTAATCAACATCTGTTCCGTGGTCAAGATGCACGCAAACGGGAACGGATGCTTTCTTTGCAAAGTGAAGCATCATGGGAGTAATATCCTCTAAGTTGCAAAGACCCATTTCCTCATGGACCTGCGCATGCATAATGATAACGGGCTCACCCAGTTCTTCAGCAGCAGCGATTACCGCCTCTGCACTTTCCATATTAGGAGTGTTAAACGAGCCGATGGCGCATTTTCTCTCCTGAGCGATTTTTAAAATTTCGTTTAATGTAACTAACATTTAGAATGCTCCTTCAAAATCTTTTTTGTCTTGTACAAATGTAAATTTAACACCTGTTGTACCGCTCTCATTAGGCTCTAAGAACTTAAGTTCTCCCTTCTCGCGAAGAACATTTCTGCCATCGGGAGTACAGTTTGCAGGCTCTAAACCTAAAACATAGTCGGTTTTGCCCATCATTTTCCACTCAACAAACTTGGGAAGAGCCTTTTTATCATAACTCATAACAAGTCCGCGGCTTATGTCGGGGTTGAAAATCCCTACCTTTGCCCTGCCCTCTTTCTCGAGGACATCGTAGTAATAGCAACATTCCTCATACTGTGCCTCAGGTTTTTGCATTTTGAGCGCGCTGTCTTTAAACTCCTCAGCGTGCTCATTTCTTGAAACCATACTGCTATGAGGAATCTTTATCTCGCTATTCTCCGAAACGAGAGGATAGCCATAGTTACAATGGTACATTATCATATAAGGCGAAATGGTGTCCGCCTCGTTTGTTACTTTATCATTTACCTCAAAACTATTTTCGGTATAAGAGAAAGTATAGGTGCGCTCTAAAACGAGTTTTCTGCCAAAAATCTGGGTATCTCTCACGTTAAGTTTTACTGTAAGAGCATCAGCGGTCTCTTCTATAGCGCGAAGCTGACTCGGTGTATTCGAGAGTGTGCCGTGAAGGGGCAGATCTTCTCCCTCATCGTTGCAGGGTGAACCTACCGCAGTAAGACCGCAGGTGGTGAAAAAGCCTGCTGTAAAGGATTTTAAAAATCCTGCGCCAACGTGGTCATAAAACTGCGGAGCAACATAACCGCAGGGAGAAAAATAACCGTAATTTTCGCCCTTAAAGTTAACTCTGGAGATGTCACCTGCGCGGTCAAGAGATATCCAGGCTTCAAGTCCCAGACCGTTTCTAACATAAAGGAATTTCATTCCCTCTCCCTTGCCGCCATTTAAGGTGTACTGCTCAGCGCCTCTTATCTGAAGGGAGTTTCCGATATAATCTTTCATAGCCGCCACTCCTTACAAACTCTTTATTGCGTTATAAAGGTTCTTATATTTTTTATAAATTTCGCTATATGCCTTGCGGTTTTCTGCGTTAGGCACAAATATCTTTCTCGCCGCCGACATTTT
>JAZQLL010000144.1:0-6316 GCA_045542675.1 Oscillospiraceae bacterium | reverse complement strand
TCAAAAGCGAGTTTGAGCATATTAAATCTGTCTTGTGCGGGAGCCATATTTTTGTTTTCTTTGTGCGGCGGAATACCCGTCGGGATAACAAGAAGTAAATCAAGCGAAAGGGTTTCAAGATAGCTTTTCGCGAGATTTACGTGACCGTTGTGAACGGGGTTAAAACTTCCGCCGAAGATACCGATTTTTTGAGGTTTACTCATTAAATCACCTATTTCAAATAAGTGTCGTACGCAGGTTTTTTAGGGTTACGTCTGAAAAGCACGATTTTACTGCCGATAACCTGTACACTTTCGCTCGCAGTTTCATTTGCTAAAGTGATTGCAACTTCCTTTGCGGAATATTCGCAGTTTTCAAGCACTTTAAGTTTAATAAGTTCACGAGCGGTTAAAGCATCGTCAACCTGCTTAATAAGTGTATCGCCTATTCCGCCTTTTCCGATCTGCATAATTGTTTCAATCTGATTTGCGCAGCCACGAAGAGCCGCGCGTTGTTTGCTTGTAAGCATATTATTCACCTTTATTTAAGTAATCTTTAAGTTTAATCACAAATTCATTAAGAGCCTTGCCCCTGTGACTGATTTTATCTTTTTCTTCATCCGGAATTTCGGAAACACTCTTATCTCCTACGTAGAAAATAGGGTCATAGCCAAAGCCGTTTTCTCCCTTTGCTTCATACCCTATTTTGCCTTCAAAAACTCCGCTTGATGTGATTTTATCACCATTTGGGAAAATGCAGCAAATACTGCAAACATATCTTGCACCTCTATCCTGGTCAGGAACATCTTTAAGTCTGTCAAGCACTATGGAATTCTTGATATCATAAGGAGTATCTTCGCCTAAAAATCTTGAAGAGAAGATACCGGGTGCGCCGTCAAAAGCATCAATGCATAGCCCTGAATCGTCTGCTACGGCAATGCAGTTTCCGGCACGGCTTACAGCACTTGCTTTGATTTCGGCATTCTCTGCGAAACTTGAGCCGTTTTCGATTATTTCAACATCAATTTTAGCATCTTCTTGAGAAATTACATCAATGCCAAGCGGCTTTAATATTCTTTCAAATTCAATTAGCTTGTGCTTGTTTTTAGTCGCTATAACAAACTTCATAAACTACACCTCAAAGATAGCGTTTGCAAACATTTCGGGGTCAAATTCCTGCAGATCATCAGCTTGCTCTCCGACTCCGATGTACCTTACGGGTATATCGAGTTCATTCTTAATGGCAATAACAACGCCACCTTTTGCGGTTCCGTCAAGTTTTGTGAGAATAATCCCCGTAATTCCTGCCGCTTCTTTAAACATTTTAGCCTGATTTATAGCATTTTGACCGGTGGTAGCATCAAGCACTAATAGCACTTCTGTCTGAACATCGCCCATTTCCCTTTTGATTATACGGGAAATTTTGCTAAGTTCATCCATGAGGTTTCTCTTATTATGAAGTCTACCCGCAGTGTCGCAAATTACAATGTCATAATTTTTCGCTTTGGCAGAAGAAATGGCGTCATAAACAACGGATGCAGGGTCAGCTCCCTCAAATGAGGTTACAATATCTGCACCACTTCTCTCGGACCAGGTTACAAGTTGCTGAGTTGCGGCCGCCCTAAATGTGTCAGCGGCAGCAAGCAATACTTTTTTCCCATCATTTACAAAGTTTGTGGCGAGTTTTCCGATAGTTGTGGTTTTACCAACACCATTTACACCGATTACAAGAATGACTGAAGGTTTGCTTTCTAAATTTAAAGGACTAAATTTACCGAGAATATCGGAAATTATAGACCTTAATTCGCTTTTAATTTCCTGCGGGTCTTTAAGACCTTTTTCTTTTATTTTGCCTCGCAACTGAGAAATAATGTGTTGCGAAGTTTCAACGCCAATATCGGAAAGAATAAGCACTTCCTCAAGTTCATCAAGAAAATCGTCATCGATCTTGGTGAATGAATTAATGATGCTGTCGATGCTGTTTTTCATTCCCTCGCGTGTTTTGGCAAGTCCTTGTTTTATTTTTTCGAAAAATCGCAACTTTTTCACCTCGATATACTGTAAAGTGAAATCACTTTACAGTTAATTTTCATCTTTAATTCCCAGTTTGCTCTCAACTTCGCTAAGATCCATCTGCAGAAGTTTGGATACGCCCTTTTCCTGCATGGTTACGCCGTAGAGCCTATCTGCCTCTTCCATACTTCCGCGTCTGTGAGTAATCATAATGAACTGAGTTTTATCGCTGACTTTACGCAAGTACTTAGCGTACTTTTGAACGTTTACTTCGTCAAGAGCGGCTTCAATCTCGTCAAGCACACAGAACGGCGAGGGTTTAACCTTAAATATAGAAAGGTAAATTGCAATTGCAATAAATGACTGCTCACCGCCAGATAACTCGGCAAGGTTTTTGATAAGTTTTCCGGGAGGTTGTGCAAAAATTTCTATTCCCGACTCGAGAATATTTTCAGGATCAGTAAGATTTAATGTTGCCTTACCGCCGCCGAATAACTCAACGAATATTTTTGAGAAATTATCTCTGATTTCCGAGAAACTCTTAATAAACATTTCCTTCATTTGTGAGGTAAGTTCATTTATAAGTTTAAGGATCTCTTCTCTTGATTTCTCAACATCCTCAAGCTGTGCTTTAAGGAATTCGTATCTTTCGGAAACTTCCTTATATTCTTCGATGGCATCGACATTAATTGCACCGAGAGATCTAATTTTGGATTTAATCTGGCTTAATGTCGACTGAGCCTCTGAAACATTTTCGATAGGCTCGGCAATTTGCTCTGCTTGTGCCCTATCAAGTTCATATTCGGTATAAAGCTTAAAGATAATGTTATCAAGTTCTTTTTGTACCGAAATTTTTCGCTCCTCAAGCCTTGTAATCTCTCCGGTGAGTTTTTCTCTCTCGTCAAACTGTGAACGTTCATTACGGCGAATTTCGTCGATCTTCTGTTCACATTCTGCTCGTTTTTCTACCATCAAAGCGATAGTTTCATCGCACTTAACATTAGATTCGGCAAGTGCTACTATATCAGCCTCGGCTTGAGCGATTTTCTCAGTAAGTTCAGTGTTGCTTTCAGAGAGCTGAAGTTTTTGAGCATTTAAGAGTTCGATTCTTCTTGCAGTTTCGCTATCTTGCTCTGTTAGACGCTCAATATCGGCTAAAATAGTTTCTTTATCCTTTTCGGCGGCAAGAATCTGGAATTTAATATCCGTACTTTGCTTTGAAAGCTCTTCTGCACGTACAGTAGTATCAGTTTGTCCACCGCTAAGCTCGGAAATTCGATTTTCTGCATCATCTTTAAGGCGTTTAATCTCGTCTAATTCGGCGGTAAGTTCTTTAACTCTAGCGTCATTTGCGGAGATTTTAGCGTTGCAATCCATCTTCTCTGCATCAAGAGTATCAAGAGCAGTTTCTAACTCCTCGATAGACATATCGAGTCGTTTTTGCTCAGCGCTGTACTTGATTTTATCCTCACTGAGCACAGAAAGTTCTGCTCTTGCGCCAGAGAGATATGCCTCAGCAGAAGATTCCTGATTTGTAATATCATCGAACTGTTTTTGCAGGTCTTCAATTTCTTTTTCGAGTTTCTGTTTTTCTTTTTCGAGTTTTTCTATCTCAAATTTTCTGCTTAAAACGCCGGTTTTAGAAGCCGCAGAACCACCTGTTAAAGAACCACCTGCATTGATAACCTGACCATCAAGGGTTACAACTTTAAATTTGTAGCCGTACTTTTTAGCCATTGCGGTCGCATTATTAAGGTCATCTGCAATAACTATTCTTCCGAGAAGCCATTTTATAATCTCAGAGTAACGGTTGTTGTAGGAAATTAAATCTGAGCCAATTCCCTCAAATCCTGCGCAATCGGAAAGCCCCGATTCTGTTAAGAATTTGCCTTTAATCGTGTCGATAGGAAGAAATGTTGCTCTACCTGCATTCTCTCTTTTGAGCGCATTTATGGCTTGTTTTGCATTCTCTTCTTTCTCAACTACAACGTTCTGCATTGCGGCTCCGAGCGCCGTTTCAATCGCAAGAGCATACTTAGCCTCAACGGTTATGATCTGGGAAACTGTTCCGACTATTCCCTTCATTATGCCATTTTTACCGTCAGAAATAACCTTTTTAACGCTTCCCGAGAATCCCTCGAGATTGTTTTCAAGTTCAGTTATAATCTTTTGACGCTGAATTTTTTGGTTTAATGTAAGGTTGGTTTGTTCGATCTGTTTTCTTATTTCCTCTTTTTTAGCCTGAACCGATTGGAATTTAAGTTCGTGACCTTTAAGAGTATTATTTATTTTATTTGCTTCTTCTTCCGCTTTCTGCAAAACGGCGCGGCAAGCATGACTTTCCTTTTGCAGAGAGGAAAGTTGTTCTTCCTTGGCTTCAATGCTCTGCTCAATACCTGCAATACGCTCTTTGAGTTCCTCCTTGTTATTTTGGAGAGCAGAAATTGCAACAGTATCACTGGTAATTTTGATATTATAAGATATTTGATCGGCCTGAAGTTTATCAAGTTCACTCTTGTAATTTTCGGTTATATTAACAAGTTGATTGAGTTCAAAGTCAATTTTTGCACTCTCTTCTTCAAGCTGTGTAAGTTTTTCCTCGGTTTGCGACAGCAGACCGCTCTTCTCATTCGCTTCTTTAGAGAACTTCTCGCCTTCCAGAGAAATGTTTGAAAGTTCTTCTTCGAGTGATGAGATGGTGTCATTATTATGTAAAATGTCATTTTCGAAAACAGCTTTTTGCTGTCTTATAAGAGAATCTTTTTCTTCATTTTCTCTCTTTAAAAGACGCTGAGCCTCGATTTCTGCAAGATAATTTTGCGAATCACGGTCAACCTTTTCGATTACAGCATCAACTTCATCAAGGGCGTTCATAATAGTTTCTCTTGATGTGTTAAGAGCTGTTAATTTATACTCAAGATCGCGCAGCTTATCTCCCGACTGATCGAGAGTATTTATCCAGAGCGAAACCTCAACTTTGCGCTTTTCATCGGCTAGTACAAGATATTTTTTTGCCTTTTCAGATTGAATACGAAGAGGCTCTACTCTTCCCTCAAGTTCAAGAAGAATATCTTTTAATCTTAAAATATTATCCTGCGCCTGAAGAAGTCTTCTTTCCGCCTCGTTTTTGCGGTAACGATATTTAGAAATACCTGCGGCTTCCTCGAAAATTTCGCGGCGCTCGGCACTTTTGGCAGAAACAATATCGGCAATTCTGCCCTGACCTACTACCGAATAACCGTCACGACCGAGACCTGTATCCATAAACAGTTCACGCACGTCTTTAAGACGCACGGACTGGCGGTTTATCATATATTCACTTTCGCCGCTGCGATAATATTTTCTTGTGATTACAACTTCGTCGTCATCATATTTAAGTGTTCTGCAGGTGTTATCAAGAATCAGCGAAACCTCAGCAAAACCGAGAGATTTTCTGCTCTCAGTTCCCGAAAAGATAACGTCCTCCATTCTTTCTCCACGAAGTGTTTTGGTGGATTGTTCTCCCAAAACCCAACGAACAGAGTCACTTATATTACTTTTACCACTTCCGTTTGGTCCGACAATTGCCGTAAGACCATCACCAAATGCGAGGGTGGTCTTATCCGGAAAGGACTTAAAACCTTGAATTTCAAGTGATTTCAGTCGCAAAAATAACATTCCTTTCTCTTTATGTTAAGGGGTAAACAAAATACATAGATATAATATCACAAATCGCACACTTTGTGCAATAGTTATATTAATTTTATCTCATTATATTTTAGCGCTTCATCCGGTTTGATTTTAACGGTGAAACCTAAATCCGCAAGCCTTTTTATATTGCATCTATTCTGCCCTACTGCTTGGGAAATAAGGCGTGGATTTGCAGCAAACTCATAGTTTGAGGATACTTTGTTGCTCTCTTTTATGAGAGAAAGCATTTTATTGTACATTCTCTCGCCCATTATAAGTTCCCCGAGTGCGGGATGATATGCTCCTGCTACAAAGTCATCTTTTAGTGTGGGCTGATCGTGAAGACCCACTCTGATTACCTTAATGTTATTTACTTCAAAAATATCAAGCAAGCGCGCGCACAATTTAACCGTTTGCTCAACATTTGCGGGATTGTATTCATTTCTCAAAACGAGAGTTTCGAGATAAGTTCCCTTAAGCACCACGGTGGGATATATTCTTACAGTATCAGGCTTTAGCGAAACGATTTTATTGGCAGTTTCAATAGATTTATCAAATGTGTCCTTGTAAAGACCGGTCATCATCTGAAGTCCTAATGAAAAACCAAATTGTTTTATAAGTAGCGATGCATCAAAAACATCTTTTGATGTATGTCC
>JAZQLL010000143.1:0-3676 GCA_045542675.1 Oscillospiraceae bacterium | reverse complement strand
TTCAGTTAAAGCGCGGACTTTTGGATGTAAGCGTGCTGGCGGCGATTAAGGATGAAGATTCGTACGGATATAAGATAATCAAGGACCTGGCTCCTTATGTAAAACTTTCTGAATCAACGCTTTATACAATACTCAAACGCTTGGAAACGGCGAATATGCTAACGGTACGAACCGCGGAGCATAGCGGCAGGCTAAGAAAATATTATCGCATTACCGAAGAGGGCGTAAAGCGCATCGAAGATTTTAAAGATGACTGGAAAGAAATTATGTCCATATATAAGTTTGTGACAAAGGAGGGGGATAGAGATGACTAAAACCGAATTTATAATTGAACTCACTGAAAAACTCTCGAGCCTGCCTGCCGATGAGGTTGAGCAGAGGGTTGGTTTTTATAGCGAAATTATCGATGATTACATAGAAGAGGGGATGAGCGAGCAAGAGGCGATAGCGAAGATAGGCACAACAGATGAAGTCGCCGCGCAAATTTTGTCCGAAATTCCTATTTCTGCACTCGTCAGGGAGAAAATTAAGAAGAAACGAAAAATGAGAGGCTGGGAAATCACGCTTCTTATTTTAGGATTTCCGCTCTGGCTTCCTCTTTTGATTGCCGCACTTGCCGTAATTTTTGCGCTTTATGTGTCATTGTGGTCGATAGTAGTGACACTCTGGGCAGTAGAAGTCGCGCTTTGGGGATGCGCATTTGGCGGTCTTGCCAGTGGAACCGCATTTGTCTTTAGTGGAAATGTTCCGTCGGGACTCTTTATGATAGCTTCATCGATTGTATGCGCAGGTCTATCCATATTCCTTTTCTATGGCTGCAAAGCTGCAACAAAGGGAATGGTACTGCTTGGAAAGAAAATGCTCTTAGGCGCTAAAAATCGACTCATTAAAAAGGAGGGAGCAAAATGAGTAAAAAAACAAAAACCTGGCTAATAGTAGGCTCCGCACTTGTAGTTGTAGGTTTTCTGATTTTCGGAGGTGTAATGATGAAGCTTAAGTGGGATTTTTCGAAACTGTCAACCGTTTCGTATCAGACCAGTAATTACGATTTTGAGGAAAATATCAAAAATATTTCGATAGATACCGACACCGCCGATATAGTTTTCTTACCGGGTGAAATCTCAAAAACCTCTGTTGTCTGCTACGAACAGAAAAATATAGCACATAGCGTATCTGTAAACGGCGATACACTGGAAATTCGCGTTGTAGACACAAGAAAATGGTATGAACATATCGGAATAAGCTTCGGTAGCACTAAGATTGAGGTTTATATGCCGAATGGCGAGTACAATGCGCTTAATGTAAAAGAGAGCACGGGAGATGTCAAAATCTCAAATGATTTTAACTTCAAAACCGTTGATATTGTATCCTCTACCGGCAATATTACTGCTCAGAATATATCCGCTGATACCATAAATCTTTTGGTTTCAACCGGTCATATTTCGGTGGATTCGGTAACCTGCAAAGGAGATATGTCGGCCGAGGTCAGTACCGGAAAAACAGAACTTACAAATGTTAAATGTAATAGACTTGCTTCAACCGGAAACACCGGAGATGTAATTCTAAAAAATGTGATCGCCGAAGAAAAAATTGCCCTTAAGAGAAGTACAGGCGATGTCGAGTTTAGAGAGTGTGACGCTAAAGAAATTGTTGTGACAACCTCAACCGGCGATATTAAAGGCACCCTGCTTACTGATAAAATATTTATTGCCCAAACCGATACAGGCAGAGTAGATGTTCCTGAAACAGCAAGCGGTGGTAAATGTCAGCTTACAACCGATACGGGAGATATTAAAATAAGAATTAAATAACACGAAAACCGCCGAATTTTCGGCGGTTTTTTGCTTGTAGAAATATTTTTTCTGATATGCTACAATAAAAATAAGGAATTTGTCTTTCCCAGTCGTATAATAAGTGAAAGGGGTAGACGTATCTCTTAAAACAGGAGGAATATTATGGATAACGGCGCTTGTAGCTACCGCCGTTTCCTTGATGGTGACGAAACTGCCTTTGACGAAATAATGAGCGAACTTTTTCATAGCCTTGTTTTCTTCGTAAACGGCTATGTGCACGACATTTCTGCGGCGGAAGATATTGCAATAGATGTCTTTTCCGACCTTATTGTGCATCGTCATAGGTATAACTTCAAGGTAACGCTTAAGACATATCTGTTTATGCTCGGCAGAAGCCGTGCGCTCGATTACATAAAAAGAGGCAAGTTAATTGCCTTTACAGAGCTTTCCGAGGCGGAGAATATCGAGGACACAAAAACCTTAGAGGAAACCGTTCTTCAAAGCGAGCGCAAGAGAGCACTTCACGCGGCAATTTCAAAGCTGCCCGAACAAATGAAAACAGTAATACACCTAATATATTTTGAGGATATGACCTATAAAGAGGCTGCGCGGGTAATGCGGAAAAGCGAAAAACAGATAGATAATCTTCTTTACCGCGCAAAGAAAGAACTAGGCATCATTCTAGGAGAGGATGGTGAACTTTTATGAGAGATTTAAACGAGTGTAAGGCAGAAATTTTTCGCCTTAGCGATAAAAAAATAAAAAGGCGCAAGAAAAACCGCAATAGACTGCTTGTAGTTTGCCTTCCGCTTGCTGTATGCACAATAGCGGTTTGCATAACTTTGCCAAATTTAAACATCTTTATGCACAAGGGAAGTTCTATGCCTGAAGAAAACAGAGCCCCGTCAGACAGTCAGACCTTAGAAAGTTATGAGTATCTTGTTGAGATTGATGGATCTCAAAATGAGACTACGATTTTCGCGGATACGGATAAAACACAGGAACTTTCCGAGTATATTGTTTCTCTCTTTGCGCAGGAGCCAGTTCAAGACACCAATACAAATGCAGAGGAGAGCGTGGATCAAGCCACAGGTAATCGAGGAGAAAATCATAAGGGTCCAGATACTTCCTACACAATTAAAATTACCTTAGCCTCGGGAGAGCAAAGTGTTTATACCCTTAAAGGTAATATACTTTACAGCAAAAAAGACAATATTAGTACAGTTCTAACTGATGATGAGGTAACGAAACTTAAAAGTCTTATAAACAGCTAACAAAAGGGAGGCGGAAAATTTGAAAATCAAAGGATTTGCACTGATCGCGCTTTCATTATGCGCCATGATAATTGCATCGTCCTGTGCAGTTGATGCCTATGACGAGCCTATTAAGATAGGTGGCGACCAAGCCGAACCGTATATTAACGATACTAAGTTGGCTTTTTCGGCACAGTACATCCGCACAAACGGCGGAAAAGACGGCGCAAAATACCCCGTTGTGCATATTATCCGCTCAAAAAATGAACTTTCCGCCTATTATGAGCGGCATAAGGACGAGTACGATTTAAGGCGCAGAAAAGACCCTGCCGCCGACACAACCCAAGGCTTTCTTGATGCCTGCGATAAATATGATGATGATTTTTTTAAGAGTAACGCCCTGCTTTTTGTAGTTGTAGAGGAGGGTAGCGGCTCGACAAGGCATGAGGTAACAAGCCTTGCTACCCATAATACCAAAACACAGGTGAAGATTGAAACCAAAACGCCCGAGGTAGGCACCTGCGATATGGCGCAGTGGCATATTATCATAGAAACCCGTAAGGAAAATTTGCCGGTATCAACCAATGATGTAGAGATTTATATCAATGGTGTTTATAGAGGTGTAGAGGA
>JAZQLL010000142.1:0-24362 GCA_045542675.1 Oscillospiraceae bacterium | reverse complement strand
ATGTCTTTAATGAGGCTATGTTTGTGGGTGATTCGATAACAACAGGTATAGATTTGTATGGAGTTATGTCTAACTCAACAGTAATAGCCAAGACGGGAATCAATACAAATACAATTCACGAAACCAAAGCCATAAAGGTTTCGGGAACTAAGGTGACCTTCCTGCAGGCCATGAAACGCCACAATCCTAAGCACATATATATTATGCTTGGGCTTAATGGAATAGCTTTTCAGAGTAAGTCTATATTTATCAGCGGTTATTCTAAATTTATCGATGATGTAAAGAAACAACACCCTAATTCCGTCATCTATATTCAGTCGATTCTGCCCGTAACTGCGAAAAAGCAAAGTGATGATAGTAGATTTGCAAATTCCAAGATTAATGATTATAACGCCGCGCTGCAGCAGCTTGCAACCCAAAAGGGAGTTTATTATCTTAATGTAGCGGAAGCGTTTAAGGATTTAAGTGGTAACCTATCCACAAAAATTGCTGCTCCAGATGGAATGCATTTGCAAAAGAGTGGTTATATTGTTTGGATAGAATATTTAAAGCGCCACATGGTTTACACTGGTAAGATTCCCGAGACTCCCGTGTCAAGTAAAGAGGTTTCTATAAACCGCCCCGAGACTTCAAGTTCATCGGCTCCGCCGCCGGTTTCTACATCTTCTCCAGAAACCAGCACTACCGAGTCAATAATAACTACAGTAGAATAAAATAAGAAAAAAGCCTCTCTGCCATAGGGCAGGGAGGCTTTTTCTTATGTCTTTTTAGTTACAGCCGCAACCGCAACCGCTGTTGTCGTTACCGCAGCAGCAAACGAGGATGATGATGAGCAGGATGATCCAAGTGCAGCTACCGTTACCGAAGAAATTATTTCCACACATTGAGTGTTTCCTCCTTTTTTTAGATTTCACTTTATACTATGTCAAACGCTCAAAAATGGTTCATTTAATTTTTACAGAAGTTTTGAAAAATAAAGAAATAGAGAGAAAACTAAAGAATATAAGAGATATTTTATGAATTTGGCGTATAAATCGGTGGTATTCAAACCCAATAGAAAAATAAAAAGTTTGACTTTCTTTGACTTTGTGATAAAATAAGATTAAAGACAAAGGACAAAGAAAGTCTAAAAAAGGTGATTTTATGAAGATAAGTGAAGCAATCGCAAGGGAGATACTAAGTATCCTCGAGGAGCAAAACGGCATCGCCGAAATTAAGCGAAACGATTTTGCAAACAAACTCGGTTGCGTGCCAAGTCAGATAAATTATGTCTTAACCTCAAGATTTACGCCCGAGCAGGGTTTCGTGGTGGAGAGCCGCAGAGGCGGAGGCGGATATATTAAGATAACGCGAATCTGTAGCGATAAAAAAAGCCAGATTATGTATATAATTGACTCTCTTGGCGATAGTATAGATTATTATAACGCCAGGTCAATTCTCATAAATCTGTGCTATCAGGAACTTATTGAGAAAAAAGCGGCATCAATAGTGCTTGCCGCGATTTCAGATAACGCTCTTAAAAATGTTGACCCGTATTTAAGAGATGTTGTCAGAGCAGATATATTTAAGAATGCACTGCTTATGGCGGTGTGAATTTAGGAGGTAAATAAAATGCTGTGTGAAAAATGTAAACAAAATAATGCTGTAACCCATATTAGACAAAATATTAACGGTGTTCAAAGTGAAATGCATCTTTGCGAGAACTGTGCCGCAGAAATCAGCGGAAAAATCGGCGGAGAGTATGGAAAGTTCTTTTCGGATTTTGGTTTTGGAATAGACTCAATGCTGGGTTCACTTTTCGGACAGGATTTTCTCTCAGAAAGTATTCTAGCCGCACCCGAGAAAAAGTGTGAAATGTGCGGTGCAACCCTGTCAAGCATAAAAAAGACGGGAAATGTAGGTTGCAGACAGTGCTATGAAACATTTAGAGAGGAACTTATGCCACTCATTCATAGAATCCACGGTAAAACTGTGCACAACGGCAGAATTCCCGCGGTAAATGAGGAAAAAATAGCGGTCAAAAACAAAATTGACGAGTTATCACAAAAACTCAAAGAAGCAATCGAGAGTGAGAATTTCGAGGAGGCCGCTCGCCTTCGCGATGAACTTAAAAACATTCGCAGTGAACAGTAGGAGAGGTGAATTACAATGAATAAATGGTTCGATATAGAAAAAAAGACAAATGACAGTGCTATAGTTGTAAGTACAAGAATTCGCCTTGCAAGAAATCTCTGTGATGTACCTTTTCCTGACAAAATGACCTTAAATCAAAAAAATGATGTCATTGAAAGAGTAGAAAATGCGTTAAAAGGTGAAAAATTCGGCAAGAATATAGTACTTAAAAAGATAGATATGAAATCGATTGATTCTATTACAGCAAACGCGATGGCAGAGCGCAGAGTCATAAGTCCACAGTTTGCTCTGAATCGTGATGGCAGGGCAATATTTTTGTCTGATGACGAGAGCGTTGCAGTTTTAGTTAATGAAGAAGACCATATTCGTATCCAGGTGCTCTCGTCGGGCTCTGACCTTCCTGTTTGTTTTAAGATCGCGAGCGAAATCGATAATGTTTTGGAGAAAAAACTTAAGTTCGCCTTTGATGAGACACTCGGCTTTTTAACCCAGTGTCCTACAAATCTCGGAACGGGACTCAGAGCATCTGTAATGTTGCATCTTCCCATGCTCGAGAGCGAGAGAATGATTGAGAATATTGCAAATACTGTATCGAAACTCGGTATGACAGTAAGAGGCTCTATGGGCGAGGGCTCATCCTCAAAGGGCGCGCTTTATCAAATATCCAATCAGGTAACCCTCGGAATTTCGGAGCAGAATGCTATTGATAATCTTATGAGCATTGCAAATCAGGTTATCAAAAAAGAAGAAGATCTTCGCAAAACTGCGTATGAAAATGATACAGTTTTGATAAATGATAAGATTTTCAGAGCATACGGAGCGCTATCTATGGCAAGACTCTTGTCTAGTGAGGAACTTCTGAACCTGGTTTCTCTCGTGAGATTTGGTGCATCAATAGGAGTTTTGAAAATTGATATAGCGCTACTTAATGCGCTTCTTTTTGAAACCGGCGCCTTTGAGATTTCTCTTTCATACGGCGCAGGTGCCAATGCCAGAAAAAGAGACGAACTCAGAGCAAATATGGTGAGAGAAAAGTTATCCGCCTTAAAATAGGAGGTATGATAAATGTTTGTTTTCAGCGGATTTACACAAAAAGCAAATAAGGCGTTAAACGCCGCAATAGAACTTTCGCAAAAACTCGGACACACATATATAGGAAGTGAGCATATTCTCGGCGGTGTACTCAGCGAAAACGATTCGCCCGCCGCAGATATACTGAATAATGCTGGGGTCAGTTTTGACGAACTTTTGGAACAGTTGGAACTTGATATAGGCAAAGGAATGCCAACGACACTAAGCCCTGCTGACTTTACCCCAAGAACAAAAAGAATTCTTGAAACTGCAACCATGCAGGCAAGAAAAATGGGTCACGGATATGTCGGAACAGAACATATTTTGTTGGCAATTTTATCGGAAAAAGATTGTTATGCGGTTAAATATATTGAGGTTTTTGATATAGATTCAAATGACCTGTATAAGCAATGTATCGAGGCTATTAGTACTCAAAACAAGGCATCGGATGAAAACTTAAAAAACTCCAAAAGGGAAAAGTCAAACACCAAAAATCTTGATGAATATTCCCGCGACCTTACGCTAGCTGCAAAAAATAGCGAACTTGACCCTGTTATAGGAAGGGAAATGGAGATTGAAAGGGTTATTCAGATTCTTTCAAGAAGGACAAAAAACAATCCATGCCTTATAGGTGAGCCCGGAGTTGGTAAAACTGCTATTGCCGAGGGTCTTGCTCAAAAGATAGTTTCGGGTGAAGTGCCTGAGATACTGAAAAACAAAAGGGTAGTGACCTTGGATCTTACTTCGGTACTTGCAGGAACAAAATATCGCGGAGATTTTGAGGACAGAATAAAAAATATTCTCGCTGATGTAAAAAAATCGGGAAATACAATTTTGTTTATCGACGAGATTCATACACTCGTAGGTGCGGGCGCCGCTGAGGGTGCAGTTGATGCCGCAAATATCCTGAAACCCTCGCTTTCAAGGGGTGAAATTCAACTTGTTGGCGCAACAACCATAAATGAGTATCGTAAGCATATTGAAAAAGATGCGGCATTAGAGCGCAGATTTCAGCCTGTTATGGTAGACGAGCCTTCTCAAGAGGAAGCAGAGCAGATTTTGTTCGGACTTCGCGATAAATATGAGGCTCATCACAAAATTAAGATAACAGATGATGCCATTCGCGCCGCCGTCAAACTTTCGGCAAGATATATTAATGACAGATTCCTGCCCGATAAGGCAATTGACCTTGTGGATGAGGCGGCATCGCGTGTAAAGATAAAGAACTTTACAGCGCCGCCCGACCTTAAGGAACTCGAGGATAAGCTCAAAAAGTTGTCGCAGGAAAAAGAAGAGGCGGTTAATACCCAGGATTTCGAGCGTGCCGCTAAAATCCGAGATGAAGAGAACGAAATAAAGGATAAACTTTCAAAGGCTAAACAGGACTGGAAGGACGATAGCGAAAAGGCTAAAACCGAAGTAACTGCCGAAGATGTTGCAAGCATCGTAGCGCAGTCAACGGGAATTGATGTTTCTCAGCTTAGCCGAGAGGAAAGTGAGCGTCTTTTAAAAATTGAAGAAACTTTGCACCAGCGCGTAATCGGTCAGGATGATGCGGTTTCTGCAGTAGCAAGAGCGGTAAGGCGCAGCAGAGTAGGACTAAAGGATCCCAAAAGACCTATCGGCTCTTTTATATTCCTCGGTCCTACGGGTGTTGGAAAAACCGAACTTTGCAAGGCGCTTGCAGAGGGACTTTTCGGCGATGAAAATGCAATGATTCGCCTTGATATGTCGGAATATATGGAAAAGCATACAGTTTCAAGGCTGGTAGGCTCGCCCCCGGGATATGTCGGCTTTGACGAAGGCGGTCAACTTACCGAGAAGATTCGCAGAAATCCCTATTCGGTGGTGCTTTTCGACGAGATCGAGAAAGCACACCCTGATATATTTAACATTCTGCTGCAAATTCTTGACGACGGTCAACTTACCGATTCACACGGCAGAAAAGTGAACTTTAAAAACGCCGTTATTATTATGACTTCCAATGTCGGTGCAAGGAATATAACCGAAAATGTCAAATCGCTTGGTTTTTCATCGCAGGATAGCGACGAAAGGGATGCCGAAAGGATAAGAGAAAGTGTTCTCTCAGAACTTAAAAAGACCTTCAGACCTGAGTTTTTAAATAGGGTAGACGATATAATCGTTTTCCATAAACTCAGCCGTGAAAATATCTGTGAAATAGCAAAGAATATGCTTGAAACTGTTTCTAAGAGAACTGAATCAATAGGCATAAAAATCTCGTTTGATGAGACTGCCATAAATGCGATTGCCGATAAAGGCTTTGATGCGGTTTACGGAGCAAGACCTCTGCGCCGCGCCATAACCTCGCAGATTGAGGATATGATTTCGGAGCAGATACTAGTCGGTGAACTTAAAGAGGGCGACAGTGCCATTTGCACATTCGTTGATGGAAGTTTCGCTATTAAAAAGTAAAACAAAAAGAGAGGCTTAAAAAGTCTCTCTTTTTTGCTGTCTTGGAAAAAATTACAAAAATGCAAAAGATGCATTTTGGGGTAGAAATATATAAAACTATATGTTATAATATAATATATTTTGTAATATACACCTAGAAACCTTAATAAAAATATATAAGACAAGCATTATCTATTTTCGAAAGGTTGTCAGTTACATATGACAAAAAAACTAACAGGATGGGCAGTTATAGTAGCGCTCCTTATTTGTTTTCTATGCTCCTGTAACAATAATAATGGAAACTACTCTGTAAGTTCGGGCATTTCAGGACCAGATCAGATGGTAGTTGGCTCTGCTAACGAGGGCGGCTACCCGAATTATGACTCCAGCATTTCCTTTTCTAATGTTTCGATTCCGTTGACCTCTGACATGCCGACATCTCAGATTTCATCTGTAAGCAAGAACAGTTCCTCGTCATCAAAACCGAATTCGCAGACCACCACTACAACCTCTAAACCGAGTTCAACTTCTAAAGAGCCAACGACGAGCGAACATACAACCAGTGGGAATTCACAAGGCACAACAGTAAAACACGAAACCATTAAGGCGGTTTGGTTTTCGTACATAGATTATTCGGGTATTTTGACCGGAAAAACCAAAACCGAGTTTACAAATAATTTCAAAACGATTTGCAAGAATTGTAGAGATTATGGTCTTAATACAATCATTTGTCAGGTTCGTGCTTTTGGTGACGCGTTTTACCCGTCAGAGTACTTCGCTTGGGGCAGAAATGTTGCCGGAATAGGCAAGGATCCGGGCTATGATCCGCTTAAGATAATGGTTGAGACGGCGCATGAGTACGGCCTGTCTTTCCACGCTTGGCTTAATCCTTATAGAGCATATCTTGATACCGAGGTTGCATCGGTGCCTTCCACTGCAACATTTAAAAAGTGGTATAACGATAGCTCTAAGAACGGTAAATATATCGTTAAATTCAGTAACCGTTGGTATTTTAATCCCGGTGAACCCGAGGTGCGAAAACTCATCTTAAACGGCGTTAAAGAGATAATTAATAACTATGATGTTGACGGAATTCACTTTGACGATTATTTCTATCCTCAGAATATCACTGCAAGTTTTGATAGCGCAGCATACTCGTCATACGGTGGCGGCAAAACTCTTGCAAACTGGCGTAGAGAAAATGTAACAACACTCGTTAAAAGTGTCTATGATGCAGTCAAATCAAAGAATAAGAATATTCTTTTTGGTATAAGCCCGCAGGGAAATATCGATAACAACATGAACATTCAGTACGCCGATGTAAAACTCTGGTGTAAAAATAACGGCTATATTGATTACATTTGTCCCCAAATCTATTACAGTTACAAGAGCGAGTCTCTTAATTTTTCAACCTCGCTTTCACAGTGGAATAATCTTGTGACTGCTTCAAAAGTTGATCTTATGGTAGGTTTAGCGCCCTATAGAATCGGCGGACTTGATACCTGGGCGTGTATAAATTCATCTCATACCGAATCGACTGCAAATTGCGGAAAATACGCCTGGCAGACCAAGGATGCATCAAACAGTAATATCCTTGCAAGGCAGTGTGATGATAGTCTGTCACTAAAGAAATGTGGCGGAGTTTTTCTATACACTTATAAGTCTGTTTTCGATATTGATACATATTTTTCGGCATCGGGTTATACTTCGAACGCCGTCCAGCAAGCAAAAACCGAAATGGCAAACCTTAAAAATGCTCTAAAATAATAAAAGGAAGTACAAAATGAGAAGATCTGCTAAAAGAATCTCGGATCAAAAATTAACGCTAATTCTTACAAGCATAATTGCGGCCGTGGTGGTAGTAGCCATCGCGGCGGCAGTTTTGGTGCGCCTTGCAGATGGTGGAGAGGGTAGCGTTTCCTCGGAACCCAACCTGCAAAGTTCAAACATCGCATCTGATGAAAATACCATTTCGTCTTCTATCGCACAACCCGAAAAAGACGAAATAGTTTATGAGAGCGATGACGGTACTAACTTTAATGTTCCCGATACGCTCAGGGCGGTGTACTTAAAGCCGGGCAGAGATTTCCTTGTTAAAACAACGGACACCGAGCAAACTATCAAATCTCAACTCGATGCTGCTATGAAATCGACCGCCAAACTCGGATTTAACAGTGTTGTAATTTTTACCGAAACTGCGCAGGGTGTTTTGTTTGACGACGGAGTTTTAAAAGCTGCCAGAAGCGATTTTGATATAGTAGAATATGCTATTTCTGCGGCTAAATCGCAAAATTTGTATTCTTATGTCGTATATCCCGTTTTGCTCGAGCAAAAAGACGGAAAAAACAAGGTAGTTTCTGATTTTTCGGATGAAAATGTTAAAACATTGACCGATAGGGCGGTTCGTTTTGCAAAAAAATATAAGCCTTCCGCCATCGTCTTTGATAACTACTGTGTTGAAAAAAACGCGGATATGGAGGCTTTTTATCAGTCAAGTAAGAGTTCTAAAACTTATGAAGACTTTTTGCGTGAGCAGTTAACGCTTGTAATCAGAAAAACAAGAAATGAAATAAGAAAAAATAATAATGTTTCGCAGGTAGGATTCATTTCTGCTAGCGTTTGGGCAAATGTTGCCACAAACTCGAAGGGAAGTCAGACAACTGCAGATTTTGAAAGTTATGTTGATGGCTTTGCTGACACGAGAGACTGGGTTCTTAATGAGAAATTTAACTTTGTAATGGTTGAAAATGTGATGCCCACCGATAGTGTAAGAAATAACTTTTCTGTTATTGCAAACTGGTGGAGTAACGTCTGCAGCCAGTCCGACACAGCGTTTTATAATATCCACGCTTCAAGTAAACTCACGACAACGCTTGGCGAGTTTTCAAGCCCCGACCAGCTTATAAAGCAGGTAAGTGTTGTAAAACCGCTTAAGGCGTACGGTGGCAGTGTTTTTGATTCACTTCCAGCGCTCTTAGAGGATAAGGATGGCAGTACAACTCTTTTATTAAAGTACTTTGAAAATCAACTGGAAAATAGTCTTATTTTCAGTAAACTTAAAATGTCCAGTCCCGCAAAGAACTCTATAACCACCTATGATAGCACCATTCTTTTCTCGGGCGCTACAGACCCCAATTTCCAGACAACCTTTAACGGAAAGAAGATTGATGTAACCGAAAAGGGTTACTTTACTATAGACGCCGACCTTCAAATCGGCACTAATACCTTTAAGATAAGCCATAAGGGTAAGACCGTAACATATACAGTTGTACGAAAGGTTAAACTTATTGAAACTGTAAGCCCTACAGGTACATTGGAGGTCGATGGCGGTACTGCTATAACCCTTTCGGTAAAGGGATATGCAGGCTCAAAAATCACCGCAACTATCGGTAAGTCGACTGTTACACTCATCGAACAAAAGCCCGACCAGGCAACAGATGATAACACCATCTCGTCGCAGTATGTTGACTTTATAGGAACATTTACCGCTCCTGCTGCTACCACCTCGGTTCAGAATCTCGGAGCAATTAAGTTTACTGCCACATGGCAGTCATTTAGTGAGTCTGCCTCGGGCGCAACAGTCAAGATATTCGCAAAACCTGTTATTTCGGGCAACAATTCTGCTATCCAGATAACCGAAGAGCACGCCGAAACCTTCCCGACAGATAGACTAAACGATCAGTCTCAACCATACTGTTATCCGCTTCCTGCGGGCACTATTGATTTTGTTGTGGGCAATGAACTTTCCTATACTCAGGACGGCGTGACATATAAATATTATAAACTCAAATCGGGTCATCGTATTTATTCAAAGGATGCGAAGGTTTTGGGTAAGATAGAGAAGGGTACAAACGAAATTTCCTCTGTGGATGTGTCATTTGACGGCAGATTTGTAAACCTCAAGGTTAAAAACAGTTGGGAAGTTCCGTTTAGGTATATTGAGGAGCCCATATCTTATAAATCTGATGGTGTAACCCTTAGTAGCGATTATAAGATAACAAAGATAACCTACCGAATTTTCTATACCGATAAGATAGATATGTCCAAGGTGACTCTTGACAAGAACAATCCCATGATAAGCGCAGTAAACTGCGAACTGAAAACCGTTAAAGTGGACTCAAATGAGATTCCTGTATGTGATATTGTTCTTACTCTGAGAACAACAGGTGGATTCTTCGGAGCGACTCCCGATTATGACGGTACATCGCTTAATGTAAGGCTCAATGCCGCCGCTCCGATTCAAAAGGCAGATAATGCCTACGGATATACCCTAAAAGGCGCGGTAATCATAGTTGATGCAGGACACGATAAACTAAGCCCCGGATCTCCCGGAGTGCTTATGGACCCTGCTACCGGTAAGTATAAGTATCCTGAGTACCTCATGAATGAGCAGATGCGCGATAAAGTTGTGGCTATACTTAAGAATCTCGGCGCTACTGTTATAACTATCGATAACAATAAACTTCGTTATGCGGATGAAAGACTAAAGTATTTTAAATCGGTTGATCCACATATTATGATATGTATACATCATAATGCATCAAACTCATCTTACGCCAGGGGACCTGTTGGATTGTACTTTAATTCATATTCGCAACTTTTAAATAAGTACATTATGACAAATGTCGCGAATAACTATATTAATAATGATTCCAACAGGGCGCAGTCGCATACATTTAACCGCCTCAAAATGACGAGAGAGCCATATTATCCCTCAATGCTCATAGAATGCGGATTTATCTCAAACGCCGAGGAGCAGGAACAACTTGTGAAACCTGAAAATCAGCAAAAGATTGCCGACCAAATGGTTCGCGGAATGATAAATTACTTTGTTGCTACAGGTTCGCTCAATTATGAACTGTTGAAACCCGCTCCCGAAGAAGAGGCGAGTTCTTCGAGCACTCCCGAGGGCACAGAGTCTTCAATTGCAACTCCCGAAATTCCCTCTCAAACTGCGTATTACGACAATAAAAAAATCTTAGTAGCATAAACTAAAAAATATTTTGAAATAATGGCATTTCTGTTTCGTATGTGTGATCCAGAAGTGCCATTATTTTTTTCAGTTCAGAGTAAAATTCGGGTAGCTCTTCCGACCTTATATATTCAAGTATGATGTGCGATGTGAAGGTTATTTCGTCAAGGTCCTGACGATGTAAAAATATCATAAGATATTTTTCTGCATCTTCCCAGGTGTCACTGAATTCTTTTGCTTTAGCCTCGGCGTTTTCAAGGTTACCTAACTTAGCCTGGTCATACGCGGATTGAAGTATTTCACTGCACTCATCTTTTTTGTTTTTGATGTAAATAAGCCCTAATACTGAAGATATGATTATAGAGGATATAAGGATGCATGCGGTAACTAATCTGCTCATTTTCTTTCCTTCTCGATAATAGTGTACTTTCCATTCTTATCACAAATCATAACAAGAATTTTCTTAAGTTCAGTTTTTTCTTTTTTTAGCGTTTTGTCGAGGAACTTTTTGTCTTTTTTACATAGAGAAAGCCCCTCATAGCATACACATCCGTCCTCAACGACAACAAAGGTCGGACAACTTGATTTGTCCTCTTTGTTTCCGATATCTCTGTTCTGCACTTCTTGGTACTCATATTTTTTATAAATACTGATTTTTCCCGTCGTTTCAGCAATAGCACATTCGACTTCTGTGAAATCGAAAACATTGTTAAGCCGCAACTCCTCGATAACATCGTCTATCGAAAATCTGAGTTTGCGCAGGACTGTCTGGTCAATCTTGCCGTCACGTATTATTACCTGCGGTCTGCCGTAAATTCTGTTTCTTAAAAAGACCGAGTTCCTGAGAAGATACGACATAAAAACCTCGAAACAAACAAGCGAAACAATGGGAATTATTCCTGTTATGAGCGGCAAACCGCTGTCCTCGATAGGACGGGAAGCAAGGTTCGAAATAAGCATTGTTATAACAAGTTCTGAAGGTTGAAGTTCGCCAACCTGCCGTCTTCCCATTACTCTGACGCAAAACAGTATTAAAATGTATAAAATAAATGTTCGTATAAATGCAAGAACCATACTTATCACCCTTTTTATTCATGCATATTATTTGTGCCACCGCTCAAAATATGTATAAATATCCTTAAAATAATGGAAAGGAAACTTAAAAAAAGTGGGTGAAATATATGTTCGATGAATTAAAAAGAAAAATAAATTACCTTTTTAAAAATGAAAACTCCGCCCCATCGAAAGAGGCGGTTCCACTAACCTCGAGCCTTACCGAAAATATGATACTTCTCAGAAAGCAGTACCCCGACTCGATGGACCTTAATAAAAGAGAAATAGAGCTGGGGAGAGGGAAAATAGCGCTTCTTTGCTGCGAGGGACTGGTAAGTTCCCAGACCATTGCTTTGTCACTGGTGCGACCACTTCAAGAGGCGGCCGAGAAAAATAATATGACTTCGGATGAAATATTTGATTTCATTCAGCATAAGAGTCTGCTTGCGCCGGAGCAGAGAGAAATATATAATTTCGACGAACTTTTTACAAGCATTATGTCAGGTTTTGCGGCAATTTTGGTTGAAGGCAAGAATATTGGGTTTGTTGTCGGAATGCATGGATTTCAGTTCAGAAGCGTTTCCGAGCCTACTAACGAAGTAAACGAACTCGGACCTAAAGAGGCGTTTACCGAGCCGATTAGAATAAATCTCAGTATGATAAGGAGGCGCCTGCGCTCGCCTGACCTGCGCTTTAATCTTATGAATGTGGGTAAAAAAAGCAAAACAGATGTAAGCGTTATATATCTTAAAGACAGGGCGTCGCCCAAACTTGTAAATGAGGTTAAAAGAAAACTTTCAAAAATAGATATGGATATAATCCTGGATTCAAGTTACGTGCGCCCGTTTCTAGAGGAAAACCCGTTCTCGCTTTTCTCCTCGGTTGGAACTACCGAGCGTCCCGATGTGCTTTGCGGCAAGATAAAAGAGGGAAGAATAGCCGTTTTGATAGACGGCTCGCCTTATGCTCTTATAGTTCCTCATCTGTTTAGCGAAAACTTTAAAAGTTTCGATGATTACGCCCATAGACCCTACTTTTCTACCTTTGTGAGAATACTAAAATATATATCGTTTTTTATCTCGTTCTTGCTCCCGGGCGGTTATGTAGCAGTAACAACATTTCACCCCGAACTTTTGCCCAGGCAACTTCTTTTCAGCATAGCGAGCGCAGAGCAAACAATCCCATTTTCGATAATGACCGAGGCACTTTTTATTTATCTTGTTTTTGAAATTATGCGGGAAGCGGGAATAAGACTGCCTAATGCGGTAGGTCATACAATAGGAATTGTGGGGGCGCTTGTAATAGGCGATGCCGCCATAAATGCGGGTCTGGTGGGCGCACCAATAGTTATGGTGGTTGCTATAACGGCAATTTGCGCATTTTCAGTGCCGAAACTTTACGAGGCGATAATGATTTTAAGATTTGCATTTATTTTGATAGGCGGACTGTCGGGGCTTTTCGGTATCGCAGTGGCATCAGTGTTTGTGGGTGCAACTATATCCTCTATGAACAGTTTGCATATCCCTATGACCGCTCCGCTCTCGCCGTTTGACATGAGGTGGATGAGCGACACCGTACTTTTTACAGGGATACCAAAGAACTCGAACGGTAAAATGAAGATACAGGATATCAGCGGTTCACAGCTTGGGGAGGTAGAAAATGATTAAAAAAGCCAAGATAAGCGCATCGCAACTTTGCATTATGCTTGTCGTTTCAAGACTTTATTCGATTTTTACCTATAAACCGCAAAGTTATGACCTTGGCGTAGTTTCATCGGCAATTTGTATACTGATAAGTGCGGTTATAACCTTTTTGATTTTCGCTCCCGCTTTGCTTGTTATTCAAAAAAGGAGCGACACAAGTGTCAGCGATTTGGCATATATGAGGTATGGAAAACTTGCAAGGGTATATTCGGCAACCCTTTTTGCAGTTTGCATCTTTTTGGCGGTTGAAACGCTCACACAGTTTGAGTTTTTTATGTCATCAACGCTGTATCTGACCTCTATGCCGATATTTTTTCTACTTCCTATATTAGCGGCGGCAGTTTTTATATGTCATAAAGGAGTTGAAACTATAGCAAGATTATCGGGATTTGTGTTTTTGGGACTTATCGCATCGCTTGTGTTAATTTCTCTTCTCGCACTCGGAAATTTTGAGTCTGTGTGGCTCGGCAACATGGCAAATGACAGCATAAAAGAGATGGGTAGACTCATTGCCGATAATGTTTTTCATGGATCAGAAGCGGTAATTTTCTTGGTACTATGCGAAAATGTCAAAACGAATGCGAAAAAATCGGCTTTCTGGTTTGTGATTGTATCAACAATCCTTTTAGAATTAGTATCGGCGGTTACCATTTTGTCGCTAGGAGATTACCGAAAAACAATTCTTTTCCCGTTCTACACAGTTTCTGCAATGAGCGAAAACTCTCTTACCGATAGATTCGGACTTGTTTTCATCACGCTCTGGATATTTATGGCGGCAATCAGGCTTTCACTGTATCTTTTTGTGGCGGCAAAAAGTTTAGAACAGCTTTTCACAATAAACAAAAAGGGCGTTTCTGTAATTGTCAGCGCAGTAATAATACTTGCAGTATCGCTTTTCACAACCGATAGAATTGTGTCTGTTGAAATTATGTACAGAATTATTTTAACCGGTATACCGCTTATTTTAGTTGCGGTTTTGTTCCCGATTTTAGTTTTGCTAAAGCAGAAAAGGCGGTGAAACATGAAAAATAAATTGGTCCTTTTAACCCTTTTTAGTTTGTTGTCGGTTTGTATTTTGACTTCCTGCTCTGATACAACACAAATTCGCGAAAGAGCCATTATAGAGGCGATGGCGATAGATTATAAAAATAGTGAATATGTTGTAACGCTAAAGGAGAGACCGCCTAAAGAAGATGCTCCTGCCACCTATATACAATCAAGCGGTGAGACACTTTTTGATGCTCTTAAAAACGCCGAATCAAATGACGGTAAGCAGATTTTTTACGGACATAGCGGAGTCTTTCTAATAGGACAGAGCGCGGCTGATAGGGGACTTGAGCAGATACTTCAGTTTATGAATTCCAACTATCAGATTTCGCTCAATTCGTCGGTGCTGCTCACAAAGTCGTCTGCCGAAAAACTCTTAAAGTCAGAGGATTTTTCAAGCAGTGATTCGGACTTTTCAATCGGCAGAATTCAAGACTGCGGCAAGAGCGTTGATACAACCGTTATAGATGCCCTTAAAATGTCATATAACCTCGGCGGA
The DNA here is from genome assembly GCA_045542675.1 of Oscillospiraceae bacterium. Lineage (GTDB taxonomy): Bacteria > Bacillota > Clostridia > Oscillospirales > Ruminococcaceae > SIG578. Next base: position 9,472 of record JAZQLL010000142.1, on the reverse strand, counting down.
CACCTATATCTGCCTCTCATTTTGCTTGACACAGAAGATAATGTTAAAATCGAAAATTGTGCCGTTTTTAAAGAAAATAGCCCTGAATTTATTATGACTCCTGAACAAACCATGGGACTGAATCTCATTTTAGGTAATGTAAAGGACGGTGTTTTCGTAACCGAAAAAAACGGAAAAAGAGTCTCGGTAAATATCGTTTCGCAGAAAACCGATATGACCTTTAAAACAACAGAAGGCAAGCCTCATTTAAGCCTCAAGGTTTCGGCTCGAGGCAATATATCCGAACTCGGAGTTATCGGGGGAGAAGAGGAGAGAAAGGAGCAACTTAAAAATGTTGTAAAGGATGTCGAAAAGCAGATTAATGATGCGGTTTTATCTACCTTCAAAAAGACCTTAAATGAGGAAAAATGCGATATTTTCAACCTAAAACAAATGATGAAAAATAAAGGATATGAGTTGTCGCAGACCGATATGGATAATGTCTTGGAAAACCTTGAGTTTGATGTTAAAGTGAGTTTTACAATCAGACATTCGGGAATACAGGTAAAATAAAAATACCTCGACCATTTGGTCGAGGTATTTTTTAAAAAACAGTTTCGATTACTTTGCTCGCCTCACAAGGAGAATATAAAAAGCGGTCAATGTGGGGAGAATCTATGTAGTATTTAGGCTCTTTTTTGGTATAATCGGCATTAAATGAATCTATTACGATAAGTTTGATTTTCATTTTCTCGGGAATTATATTCTTGATATAGACGCTGGCATGTTGCCCTACGAAAACATTATCTCTAGGCTCGGCAAGTCCCGCCAAATTAGGAGTGAGTTCCACAAAGATGCCGTAGTTTTCAACCGAACGGATAATGCCTGAAACGGTCTCGCCAATATTGAAATTTTCGGCATTTTGTTGCCAGGTGCCCAAAAGTTCCTTGTGCGAAAGAGTAATCTTTCCGTCGCATTCAATGGATTTTACAACCGCCGATATTTTTTGCCCTGTGTAAAATCTGTCGCTGGGATGAGAGATACGAGAAACCGAAATAAAATCTATAGGAATCATTGAAATAATGCCGCAGGCAATGTCAACAAAGCATCCGAAAGGCTCAAGCCGAGTTATCGTAACAGGTATAATATCGCCGCAGCAAAGATGATCGACATAGTTTTTCTTGCATTCCTCTTGAACTGCTTTTCGAGATAATATTGCAAGTTGTGAACCGTCGGCGTTATGTGAGAATCCCGTTATCTTAAAGCAGGTAGGCTTGTTAACCCGCGATATTATCGCAATATCTCTGACATCATTGTCATCTATGCCGATTGCCGCTTCACTTCTGGGAATAATTCCCATCATACACCCGAGGTCTATTATCAGGTTGTGTTCAGTGTCGCAGCAGGACGCTCTTGCCTCTAAAATCTCGCCGCGTAAAAAAGCCTCATACAGAGCAGGGTATGATTTAAGACAAGCCGTGTTTGACGGCGTATTTATAAGTGATCCTTCGGGTTTGTAATCAGTCATTTTGTCTATGCCTCCTATAATTTGCGTTAATGGTTTGTGTTATCGTCTTATTATGATAAAATATATGTCTGTTTTAGAGGCGATATTCTTAAAAATGTCGACATGAAAATATTGCCTTTTTTAATTAAAGAGTGTATAATAATATAAATATAAGTAAAATAGGGGGATTTTTGGTGGATGTACGTGTGAATGATACACTGCAAATGAAAAAACCTCACCCTTGCGGCTGCAATGAGTTTAGCGTGCTTCGTGTGGGAATGGATTTTAAACTAAGATGCAAAAATTGTGGACACGAGATTGAAATTGCGCGCTCAAAAGCCGAAAAGAACATAAAAAAGATTTTAAGAGACGAGTAAAAATTAAGGATTGGATGATAAAATGTTTCAGAAATTAGGTCTTACTGCACAAAGATTTGAGGATATTAAAGAGAGCCTTATGGACCCTGAGGTTGTCTCCGATAATCAGAAATACGCCTCGCTTATGAAAGAATATAAAACACTTTCTCCCATCGTTGAAAAATATGAGGAGTACTTAAAGTGTAAAAATGATATGGACGAAGCCAAGGAGCTTTTAGATGCGGGCGGTCTTGATAAGGATTTTCGCGAAATGGCTCAGATGGAATTTGAGGAAAACCGCGATAGGATAGAGGAAATATCGCAGGAACTTAAAATTCTTCTTCTCCCGCGTGACCCTAACGATGAAAAGAACGTTATTGTCGAAATTCGCGGCGGTGCAGGCGGAGAGGAAGCGGCGCTTTTTGCGGGCTCACTTTACAGAATGTACAGTATGTACGCCGAAACTCGCGGCTGGAAAACCGAGATTCTTAACGAAAATCCCACCGAACTTGGTGGATATAAGGAAATCAGTTTCGGTATTGAGGGTGAGGGCGCTTACTCCTGCCTTAAATTTGAGAGCGGAGTTCATAGAGTACAGCGCGTGCCCGAGACTGAGGCAGGCGGCAGGATCCATACCTCTACAGTAACGGTTGCGGTTCTTCCCGAGGTTGAGGACGTTGAAATTGAAATTAATCCTACCGACCTTCAGATAGATACCTATAGAGCAGGCGGCGCAGGCGGTCAGCATGTTAATAAAACCGAGTCGGCTATCCGTATCACCCATATCCCGACAGGACTTGTGGTTGAGTGCCAGGATGAGCGCAGTCAGTATAAAAACAAGGACAAGGCAATGAAAATTCTCCGTTCCCGTCTTTATGAACTTAAACAAAGGGAACAGACCGATAAGATTGCAAGTCAGAGAAAACTGCAGGTAGGAACGGGCGACCGCTCGGAGCGAATCAGAACCTACAATTTCCCGCAGGGAAGAGTTACCGACCATAGAATCGGACTTACTCTTTATAAGATTGAAAACATAATGAACGGTGATTTAACCGAAATCATCGAGGCTCTTAATACGGCAGATCAGGCTGAAAAGCTTGCGATGTCTTCAGAGCAGTAAAGAAGGGATTAGTATAAAAACCGCGATATTAGATGCATTTGATATATCTCGCGATAGGGAAAACTTAAAAGCCGCAGCCGAAATTATAAGAAACGGCGGACTTGTAGCTTTTCCAACCGAAACGGTTTATGGGCTCGGTGCAAACGCACTTGATGCCGAGGCTGTAAAGAAAATATTTGTCGCTAAGGGCAGACCGCAGGATAATCCGCTTATTGTCCATGTTGATTCGCTTGAGATGGCGTATCCTCTGGTTGATGGATTTGATGACAGAGCAAAGAAACTTGCCGAAAAATTCTGGCCGGGACCCCTTACCATCATTATGAATAGAAGCGATAAAGTCCCTCAAACTGTCAGCGCAGGACTTAGTACTGTTGCAATCAGAATGCCTTCAAACAAAATCGCAAGGGAACTTATCTCTCTTTCTAATCTGCCCATTGCCGCGCCGTCGGCTAATCTTTCGGGCAGTCCCAGTCCCACAACTGCCAATAGGGTTATAGATGACCTTTCGGGCAGGGTCGATGCTATATTAAATTCGGATAATTGTAGGGTAGGGCTTGAATCGACCGTTGTAACCCTTGCAACCGGAAAACCCCGACTTTTAAGACCGGGTTACGTAACTCTTGAGGAACTTGAGGAAGTTTTGGGCGAGGTAGAGGTTGATAAAGCGGTATACCAAAGTATCGCAAATGATGAGGTAGTAAGCGCACCCGGTATGAAATATAAGCATTACGCCCCTAAAACTCCCGTAGTAATTGTAAAGAGCGACTTTGACAAGTTTAGAGAATACATATCGCAGGTTAAAGATAAAAAAGTTGTGGCAATGTGCTTCAGCGGTGAGGGAAAAAAACTCTCAACTGCCTTTGTTGAGTACGGAAATAAGAACGATTCCGAGGAACAGGCAAATAGACTTTTTGAGGCACTGCATCTTGTCGATGAAATGGGCGCAGACCTTGTATTTGCAAGATGTCCGGACTGTAAAGGTGTAGGCCTTGCCGTCACAAACCGACTGTTTAAAGCGGCTGGATTTGAGGTGATTGAGCTTTGATTATAGGACTTACCGGGCAAACAGGTGCAGGCAAGTCAACTGTATCCGATTTGCTCTCTAAAAAGGGATTGTACGTCATAGATTGTGATGCCCTTTATCATGAACTTACTCAAAAAGGCTCGCTTCTCGTCATGAAACTCTCTGAAAATTTCGGTAATGAAATTCTTTTCGAGGATAAAAGCCTCAATAGAAAGAAACTTGCCGAAATTGCCTTTTCGAGTAAAGAAAAAACCGAACTTTTAAATTCGGTTACTCATCCCGTAATTATTGATGCCATCAGCGAAAAAATCAGGCAAAATGAGGGCAAAATAATTGTACTTGATGCGCCGACTCTTTTTGAAAGCGGTGCAAACCGTCTTTGTAATAAGATCATTTCAGTTACTGCTAAAGAGGATATAAGGCTTAACAGGATAATTAATCGTGACGGTATTTCTAAAAAGCAGGCGGAAGATAGAATCGCCGCCCAGAAAAGCGAGGGATTTTTTGTAGAAAATTCCGATGCAATAATCGTAAATAATGGCGATGTAGAGTCTTTAAAAGTAAGGACTCAAAATGCGCTACAGAGTATTGGAGTTTTGTAAGTATGTCAAAATCTCTTAGGATATGTATAGGCGTTGTGTCCGCGGTTTTGGTCGCTGCACTGCTGGTAGTTTTGTACGCCTATTCACAAAGGAATTATCTGAAAAACGCATATCCGATAAAATATTCCGAATATGTGGAAAAATACTCGGAAAAATATGATTTGGACCCGTATTTTGTTTATGCGGTTATCAGAACCGAGAGCTCATTTGCGCCCAGTGCAACATCTTCAGTTGGTGCGCGTGGTCTGATGCAGGTAATGAGTGATACGTTTGACTGGATAAAAAACCGTTTGGGCGATAAGGAAAGCGATTTTGACAGTATGTATGAGCCCGAAAAAGCGGTTGAATACGGCGCGTATCTTTTAAGTTACCTGAGCGATACGCTTGGTGGATACGAAAATGTGCTTTGCGGATACCATGCGGGTGTCAATAAGGCAAAATCTTGGTTGTCAGATTCTGAATTTTCAAAAGATGGCAATATTATAGTTGAAAAAGTACCCAATGATACGAGAACGTACGTCAAGAAGGTAATGAAAACATACGAGATTTATTCAAAACTGTATAAATAGAGATAGGAGAGAAGAAAATGGAAAAAACACAAGGCGAACTTCTTGCAGAAAAACTCTTATATAAAAAGAAACACGCGGCAGAAATTATTTCCGAGCAGGAGATGGAAACTGCATTCAGATTCAGCATAGGCTATCGCAAGTTCCTTGATTATGCCAAAACCGAGCGCAGAGCGGTAAAATTTGCGCTCAGAGTAGCTAAAGAAAACGGATATGTTGAGTTTGATAAAACAACCAGGTATATGGCAGGGGAGAAGTTTTATTATGTAAATCGTGATAAAGCAATAATCCTTGTCACAATGGGTAAGAAACCGCTTTCCGAAGGCGTTAAAATATCTGCGGCGCATATTGATTCGCCCCGCCTTGACTTAAAGCAGGTCCCGGTTTATGAGGATAGCGAAATTGCATATCTCGAAACCAATTACTACGGCGGAATCAAGAAATATCAGTGGCCCACCATTCCGCTCTCGCTCTATGGAACAGTTGTTAAATCCGATGGTAAGTCGGTTGACGTTTGCATCGGCGATGGCGAGGATGATCCCGTTTTCTGCATCTCTGATATTCTTCCGCATCTTGGACAGAATCAGGCAAAGAAAACATTAGGCGAGGCCATCGATGGCGAAAGCCTTAATATTATAGTCGGTTCGCTTCCGTTCAAGGATGATAAGGTAAGCGAAAAGGTTAAACTCAATCTCCTTAATATCCTCTTTGAAAAGTACGGCATAGTTGAGGCGGATTTCCTCTCGGCAGAACTTGAAGCAGTGCCTACCTTCCAGTCGCGTGATATAGGTTTTGACCGCTCGCTTATAGGTGCCTACGGTCACGACGATAGAGTCTGCGCTTATCCTGCGCTTATGGCGGCGATGTCAATAACAAGACCCGAATATACCACAGTAACCGTTCTTGCCGATAAGGAAGAAACAGGCAGTGAGGGAAATACGGGCCTTGATTCAAACTTCCTCGAGTATTTCATTGCCGATTTGGCACGTACTGAGTCGCTCGAGGCAAGAGATGTGCTCTGTAAGAGTGAGTGTCTCTCGGCAGATGTTAATGCGGCATTTGACCCCAATTTTGCCGATGTTTTTGAGAGAAAGAATTCTTGCTATATAAATTACGGCGTTGTCGTAACAAAGTACACCGGAAGTCGCGGAAAATCGGGCACATCAGATGCTTCCGCCGAATATGTAGGCAAGATCAGAAATCTGTTTGATAAGGATAATATCGTTTGGCAGACTGGCGAACTTGGTAAGGTGGACCTCGGTGGCGGCGGAACAGTTGCTAAGTATATCGCAGGTCTTAATGTTGACGTAATCGATGTCGGAGTTCCCGTACTTTCTATGCACGCACCCTTTGAGATAGTGTCTAAACTGGATGTATATATGGCATTTAAGGCGTTCTCGGTATTTTTAAATCAAAAATAACATTTTCTTGTTGTCATAAATGGGAAAGTGTGTTATAATTTCAAAATGACAAGTTTTTAACATCAAGGAGTGGTTTTATGAAACAGTATTTGTATCCCGCAGACATTCTTTTACCTAAAAAGGATTTTGAAAAATGGGCAGTAATTGCTTGCGACCAGTATACTTCCGATAAAGAGTACTGGAAGGATGTTGAGTCCCTCGTTGGCGATGAGCCCTCAACTCTTCATATGGTTCTCCCCGAGATTTACCTCGATGAAACCGAGGAAAGAGTAGAGAAGATTAATGCTACAATGAATAAGTACCTTGCCGATGGCGTTTTCAATACAGTTGAAGGCGGTATGGTGTATATCGAAAGAGAGATTACAGGCGGTGGAATCCGTAAAGGTATCCTCGGCGTTGTAGACCTCGCTGAGTATGACTATTCGGTAGGCTCAACCTCGCTTATTCGTGCAACCGAGAAAACCGTTGTTGAGAGAATTCCCCCAAGAGTTAAAATCAGAAAAGATGCTCCCATCGAGTTTCCTCATGTGCTCCTTTTCATTAATGACCCCGAGGATAAAGTAATCGGAGTTGCCGATGATAATAAGGCTAATCTCGAGAAACTCTATGATTTCGACCTTATGAAAAAAGGCGGCCATATCACAGGATATAATATCAACGCCGATTTCCAGGCTAAGATTAATGCAGCATTAGAATCGCTTGTAAAGGATGGACTTCTTTTCGCAGTAGGAGATGGAAACCACTCCCTTGCAACCGCTAAAGAATGCTATAATCTTAATAAGACCGAGCTTTCCCGCTATGCGCTTGTTGAGGTTGTTAACATTCACGATAAGGTTATTGAATTTGAACCCATTTATCGCGTTCTTTTCGGCGTTAATAAAGACGAAATCGTTTCCTACTTAGTAGAGAGAAATAGCGCAGAGAGCGGCGAAAAATCACATAAATTCACCGTTATAGATAATAACGGCGAGGATGAACTTTGCCTCGTTCCCGCATCAAAACTTCCCGTAGGAACACTCCAGGGCTACCTTGATGATTACCTTAAGGCACATCCCGAGGTAACTGTTGACTATATCCACGGAACTGACGCTACCCGTCAGCTTTGTAAGGACGCAAATACAGTCGGCTTTATCTTTGAAGGAATGCAGAAGGATGAACTCTTCGATGCCGTTATTCAGGATGGCTCACTTCCCAGAAAGACCTTCTCAATGGGCCACGCCGACGATAAACGCTTCTACATCGAGGGTAGAAAGATTAAATAAATTTTGATAAAAAATAGGAGTACTGCGTTTAGTACTCCTATTTCTGCTTATTAACTTTTAAATATGAGTATTCAGGAGGCAAATCATGAGAAAGATATTGTCAATGCTCTTATCGGTTTCAATAATACTCAGTTGTACGGCAGGTATGAGCCTGTCGGTTTTTGCAGAGGGAACTGAAACGGTAGATGAAAACGAGATAACCTCGCAGATAGAAGAAACTGTCATAGAAGAAGGTGGTGAGTCTGTTGAAACAGAAACTGAAACCACTATCGAGGGAACAGAAGCCGAGCAGGAGCCCGAGGTCGAAGATGCCACCTGGGAATTTGAAATAGTGGATGGAAAGGCTGTTATAACAAAATATAACGGTACCGATACCGATGTTTATGTTCCCAGTAAACTTTTAAAGGATGGGGTAGAATACCTTGTATCAAAGCTGGGAGATAGCCTTTTTGAGAATAACGATGGTCTCAATAGCGTAACCCTTGGTATCGGAATAACCGAAATAGGTAATAGAGTTTTCTATGATGCCGATAATCTTGTTTGTATCTTGACTAGTGAAGAACTTATCACTATTGGAGATGAGACTTTCTATTCTTGCGATAATTTTAATTCTGTCATTCTTTACGATGCAGTTGCAACTATCGGACAAAATGCTTTTTCAAATTGCCCTAAACTCACCGTTTGGTGTAATGAAAATACTGCGGCTCACATATACGTAACCGAAAACAATATTCCTTACGAGATTTTAAACCCCGATGCTGAACCCGAAACCTATGTTGTAGATGGAATCACGTATTACATTTTAAATGGCGAAGCTATCGCGATTTCCGCAGATAAAACGCTTATCGAAGTAGTAATTCCTTCAGTTATTAGCGGCTATCCAGTGACTGAACTAAGATCAACCTTTGCGGGTACATACAGCAATTATTCAAAACTTCAAAAAATAACCCTGCCTCAAGGGTTAAAAATTGTTGGTGAAAGTGCATTTTCTTATTGCAGAAATCTAAAAGAGGTAAGCATTTCAGACACAGTAACAATAATTGGCTCATGTGCATTTTATTATTGTTTAGCTCTTACCGAGATAAAAATACCTGGAAGCGTGAAAAAGCTGGATGCTTCATCATTCTCAAATTGTCAAAAACTGGTTAATGTAGAAATGTCCAACGGTTTAGAGACAATATATAACTATGTTTTTGAAAATTGTACTGGGCTTGTAGAAATAGTACTTCCTGATACTATCAAGTATATTGGTAATGGCGCATTTAGTAAATGTTCCAAGCTTACTAAGATAAAAATACCTAATGGTGTAAAAAGCATTAATAGTTTTACATTCAGCAAATGTTCAAACATTACCGAAATTATTCTACCCGAAAGCATGGTAGCAATATATGATTCTGCCTTTACAGGCTGTCCCTATCTTAAAAAGTTGTTTCTCCCCGAATCGGTAGAAAAAATATCCCAAGATTCTTTTACTGGGAGTACGGTACTTGTAGTTTACGAAGATTCTTACTCACATGCATTTGCAGAGCAAAATAATCTGCTATATTGCGTATGGGATGGTGTAAACGAGCCGCAAATAATTGAAAAAGATGGTATTTCATATCTCGTGTTAAATAACGAGGCAATAGCATTTTG
>JAZQLL010000141.1:0-2374 GCA_045542675.1 Oscillospiraceae bacterium | reverse complement strand
AAAACAAGGCTTGACAACACCGCCTTAAATGAATATAATATTTAAGTACCCTTGCTGCTATGGCTCAGTCGGTAGAGCACATCCTTGGTAAGGATGAGGTCACCAGTTCGATTCTGGTTAGCAGCTCCAAAAACAAAAAGCACTGTTTCGGCAGTGCTTTTTGTTTTTGTGTTTGGGTCCGCAGGACACAACATCGTTTGACCGCTTGCGGTCAACATCATTTCGAGCGAAGCGAGAACATCGTTTTCAATAAGCGACACAAAACGAGGTTGCCTTCGGCAAACAGTGTTGTGCTTCGCGCAAACGATGTGGACTGACGCCCAACGGTGTTGCACTTCGTGCAAGCGGACTTGAAACTCCACCCCTTTTATGCTATAATACACATAGAGGTGATATTATGAGAAAGTTTCTTTCTGTTTTGTTGGTTTTTATATTGTCTATTTCGCTTAGTGGTTGCGCATTGTTGAATGTTAAAATGGAGGAAAATATTGATTCCACAGAAAATGCACAAAATTTTTATGATAAAGTAAATGAAAGCAAAGTGATTTTAGATTTAGTAGCAACGGATGTTTGCGCTGCTTGGAAAGATGCATCATATGATTATAATTTATCTACTAAGGATGTTAATGACGCGATTGAAAAAGCAAAAAATATACATAGTGATAACATTACAAAGATAAATGAGCTTGATAAAGAGATTCGTGATTTATTTGATAAAGCAAAAGATGAAATGAAGGAATTTTCCGCTGAAATTGCACTTAAACAGGTTATGACAGCATATTCTGAATATAAGGATTCGATTCTTAATGCTAATGAGGCACTAGACGTAAGCGGTTATATTGGAGTTTCCTCTGCAAAAAGTTCTCTCGATAGAGCTTTGCAAGATTTATTTACAGAATTATAAAATCCTCGGTTTTTGCCCAGTTCTTTTTCGGACACGAATGACAGAAAAAGCTCCTTGAGATTTCTCAAGGAGTTTTTTCAATGATGTTTGCCTTCGGCAAACGATGACGCTTCGCTAATTTTTTGGCAAACATCGCATCATTGCGGCAACGCCGCAACATCATATTTGCAAAGCAAATGCATCATATCGCCACAGGCGATGCATCATTTCATCTTGCCCCTTCGCCGGAGATATGATATAATATGCATAGGCGGTGACATTATGGTAAAAGAAAAGTTGACGATTGAAAAAATTAAGATAGATCTTAGGCGCACGCTTAAGAAATCCTACTGCTCTATTACAGTTCTATCAATTCTTTTTGTTATTTTGCTCTTGCTTGTTATTTGGCTAATTAATATTGACTGGATAACAGGCATCCTTCCAATAATAGAGGGCGCAGTAATATTACTGTTCGTCTCTATTGTGCTCGGCATGAAGATAATAAAAATAGTCGGTCTGTATGCGGCGCTAAAAAACAAAGATTGCATCGTAAAAGATAAACTGGTTGAATACTCTGAAATCACAATTCCTGCAATGTATCGTGGGCCGGTCACGTACTATTACCTGAATTTTGCACAATACGGCAAATATCAGATACCTGACAAAAATTACACATGGAGTTCGGTTTACCCTCTATCCAATGCAGGAGTGTATAATCTCTGTGAATATGGCGATGAATTTTATTTGGTGCTATCCAAAAAACGCGGCGGAAAAATCCTTATGGTCTATAACACCAAACTGTTCGATTTTGAGGATTAACCGGCACCACCCAAAATAATGCCCTATGGAAGCGGTGAGACGATGGAAAAAACGGTGCTTGAATACATAAAAAATACCTACGGCTGCGAGGCAGAGTATCTTTGGGAAGGCGATGATGGCGCCGCCATACGAAATCCTCACAACAAAAAGTGGTTTGCCGTTTTGATGCATGGCATCTCAAAGCGTAAACTCGGAATTGACTGTGATGAAAAGGTCAGTGTTCTAAACCTTAAGTGCGACCCCATTTTTTCATACAGTGTTGTTGACAACGAACGGATTTTCCGCGGCTACCACATGAACAAAGAGCACTGGATCTCTATCCTGCTCGACGGCTCTGTGCCGCAAGACGAACTGTTCTATCTCATAGATTTAAGCTACAACCTTATCGACAAAAAAGGCAAAAAGATCAGAAAAAAATAAACCGATTGGGAAAACTCCAATCGGTTTTTTATTAATTACTTGGAACTGTTCTTGTTTCGCTATTTATGTTATTTCCCTTTAGACCTTTGATGCCGCCAGAATATCAGAAAGTTCTTCGAATGTTACAAACTCGTAGCCGCATTTTTGGAGCATTATGATTATCTGCTCAATGTGTCTACCGTAACTTGTAATTCCATGCTGCAGATAGTACTGATCGTACGCCCTTAAATCTCTTATAAAGGGGATCTTCTG